>NZ_JACJFF010000054.1:0-35635 GCF_014164465.1 Vibrio sp. SG41-7
ACCACATTGACTTTGATTAGCGTTACTTAAGGCGCTAGAGTTGAAATTATCATTACTTAAGATAATAATAATTTTCTGTTATTTTTAGGCTTTAGCATTTGAAGGTGAGTATGATCAATCCACTTTGGCTCAATACATTTAAGACTCTGGTTGAAGTTGGACATTTCACCCAAACCGCAGAAAAGTTGTACATGACACAACCAGGAGTGAGCCAGCACATCAAGAAGCTTGAACAAGCTTGCAATTGTGACCTGCTTTCTCGGGAAAATAAAAGCTTCGAGCTGACCGAACAGGGTCGGATTATGTATCGCTATGCGCTCAAGCTAGAAAAAGACCAAGAAGATTTATTCGAATCTCTGAGTTTTGATAATCCTTATGCTGGGCAATGTCATCTATCCTGTTCGGGTTCACTCTCTTTACGTCTGTATCCCAAGCTTCTTGAACTTCAGCAACAACACCAAGATCTGAGCATTAACTTAGAAGCGGCTCCAAACAAAAAGATATTGAACGACCTAATCCAAGGTACCACCGATATCGGCATTGTTAGGCACTCCCCAAACGACAGTTACTATCAAAGCCAAGTCATTGGTAAAGAAGCACTCTGCCTCATCGTTCACAGCAGTCTGGCTCACTTAGAGATAACACCACAAGTACTGCACGACATTGGCCTTATTGCGCATCCAGATTCTGCTCACTACCTGTCTTTGTATTTCGACCTGTGTGGAGACAAGGATCTTGCGAACATCAACGTTAATGAAATACCAAGATCTGGCTACATCAATCAGCTTCACCAGATCTTGCTGCCAGTATCGAAAGGGTTAGGCTTTACCGTCTTACCGGCTGGCGCCGTTGAGCACTTCCCAGAAAGAGACAAGTTGCACGTTGTGCCACCCAAAGTAGAGGTTGAGGAAATACTGTATCTGGTTCAAAAACGAAACAGAAAACTGCCGCACCGATACGATACAGTTATCGATCTGATCAAACAAAACGTGAGTGGTTAGAAGCGTTGATTAGTTGATTAGTTGATTAGTTGATTAAATTTAAAGCCTTTAACCCAAAAGGTTAAAGGCTTTAATACTGAAGTACTTGCTATTCAGACAGTAATAGCGATAAGACAGCAACTGTAATATACCGACGAAGCAAAGCGGCTTATTCCAAGGTGTGGAGAACCTCACACGCTCGCTCGAAGTCATAATTATCTAACGCACGTTGTACATCGTTAAGCGCAGCAGAACTTGGATACTCTGCAAGTAACTCGGCCACGTATTGCGTTGCATCGTTATCATAAGCTTCCAGCAGAGAGAGCAGCTTAACCCTTTGATCTTCTTTGACCACGGTTCCCATCGCACTCGCTTCACTCATGTATTCTACTTGTGGCTTCACAATCAGGCTTTCCGTTGCTGTAATAAGCTCAACTAACCTCGCCTCACCTTCTCTGAGGACTTGCTCATCACACAAACGATTGTGAGCTTTATCTTCTAACTCTCCCATCAAATCAGCAAACCGGAGGCCGCCAATCGACGCTGCCATACTTTTCAAAGTATGCAGGTTTCTTTCAAGCGTAATCCAATCGTCTTGTGCCAAATTATCAAACGCATCAACCATCATACTTGGCGCACTGCTATGGAACTTCCCAACCAGTTTATTTTGTAGTTCCGAATCATGATGAGTGAGCTGTTCAAATCGTTGCTGAGAAAACACACTGGTCACATCAATGCTGTTAGGTTGACTTGTTAGGTCTTCGAGTTGTTCTGCCTGCCCATCTAACGACGCTACCTTCCCTTCTACCATCACCTCCGGCACGATGTATTTGATGATCAAAGAAGTCGCTTTATCGATGATAATCGGCTTGTCTAAGAAGTCCGTTACACCTGCGTCTCTTGCTCTTTGCTTCGCATCAGCAAACACATTGGCGGACATCGCGATAATAGGAACCTGAGTATCAAACTCACGGATCTGACGCGTCGCTTCAAAGCCATCCATCACGGGCATTTGAAGATCCATAAGAATCATTTCATAGTCATTATTTTTGGCTAGTGATACCGCCTCTTTTCCGTCCTCGGCCAAGTCAGCATTCAACTTCGATCGCTTTAAAAATGCCAATGCTAGGTCTTGGTTTAATTCATTATCTTCAACCAGTAATACCTTTTGCCCTTTGAACTCGATGTGATAATCCAACTTGAGCTCTTGTGATTTAAAGTGCGCCAGTTCTTCTGAATCTGACCTAGGCAAAGTGAGAACGAAAGAGAACTCACTGCCCTTACCCAAAACACTTGCGACTGAAATCTTACTGCCCATGGCTTGCACGAGCTTTTGACTAATATTTAGCCCTAAGCCAGTACCTCCAAACTTTCTCGTGGTAGTGCTATCTGCCTGACTGAATGCTTGAAAGAGCTTGTGCCTATTTTCTTCTGAAATGCCTATTCCAGTATCGGAAACAACCACCTTCATACTCACGCTGCGATCATTGGATTCGAGATGAGTAACATTCAAAGTCACGTTCCCATGCGATGTAAATTTGATGGCGTTACCAATCAGGTTAAGAATGACTTGGAATAGTCTTAACGGGTCGCCAATCAACGGAGTATCTAGCTCTGGATCTATCGACATAGACAACTTAAGTTGCTTCTCATCCGCTTTCGATTCCATCAACTCAATGACATCTTGGAATGTCGTCACGGGATCAAATGGGATGCTATCAATGACAAGCTGTCCCGCCTCTATCTTAGAGAAGTCGAGGATGTCATTAATAATGCTTAACAGTGAATGCCCCGAACGGTGCACTTTCTCAATATAATTTCGAGCAACAGGATTAGATATTTCGCCAATGGCCAGATAAGACAAACCAATTATTGCGTTCATTGGCGTTCTAATTTCATGGCTCATATTGGCTAAGAATTCCGATTTAGCTTGGCTTGCCAGATCTGCTCTCTGTTTCTCTTCTTCAAGTTGTTCGTTTAGGCGTTTCATTTCTGAAATATCGAACGCCCAAAATAGTGTGGCTATCTCGCCATCTAGCTCAAACAAATAATAGCTGACGAGCGCGACGAAACGGGTTCCGTCAAACTTCCTAAGCACTAATTCTCGGTTTACGACTTTACCTTTGAGGTTGAGCTCTTTGTATAGCGAATCACGATCAGACAAAGAGTTATAAATAGTTTCAACATTTATAGAGTGCAACTCTGTCCGCTCCACTCCGAACAGACGCTTCGCAGTATCATTCGCATAACGAACCTGTTCCTCGACAACCACACTCGCTGCTATTGGTGAAGTGTTCAAAATGTTATAAAGCTGATGTTGTGCTTTGCGAAGCGCTTCTGTCGCGTCATTGGCAATCGCTATTTGCTTTGTGAGTTTTCTATTCCAAAATACGATGATTAAGACGATCACCAACGAAAAAAGTGAAATGGTATAAACCAACTCATAATCAACTTTCTCGATCGATTTTGGCGCAGCCCATTTAGCGGATATTTTTTGGTGATCTTCAGCGGAAATACTGCCAATTGCTTTGTTCACAATAGACAAGAGTAAGGGTTCTGACTTGATGACATGGAACGTTGGCGACAAAAAGAAATCTAATCGGCCGATAATGCCAATCCCTCGATAGCCAAATGAGTCGATTAGGTAAGTTAGGACGTCAACGGTATCAATCATCGCATCAAACTCACCCGACTCGACGAGCTCTAAGCCGTCATTAGTCGAGGACACCATCGCCCAGTTGATCTCAGGGTAACTATCCACGATAGCTCCTGTATTGGCTCCACCTTCTAAAATACCTATTTTCCATCCCGCAGCTTCTTCTAAGACAAGGCTATTCACATCTCGTCTTGAGGCAATGGCCAAGCGACTAGAAAATAACGGTTTACCCGCTTTCACACTCTCGCTAAGTGAACGATTCTCCACAGCGGCCGAGACAAGGTGTACTTTTCTATGGTCAACGAGACGTCGAGTCTCCTGCCAACTGCCGACATCAACATGTTCCAAGCGTAAACCTGTTTTCTGTTCGATCAGCTTTAGGTAATCATCGATCATGCCGATGTATTCCCCTTTGCTCGAAACGGCCTCATAAGGCAAAGAGTTAGGATCAATACCGATTTTTAATACTGGATGAGACTTTATCCACTGACGTTCATTTTGACTAAGATTAAGAAGTTCACCGGCTAAACTGTTTGATTGATAAATATCTGAAATATAACGTTTGGCGCCTTCCCCGAATGATTCGAACCGCTCAATACCTGGAAAATAAACATAACTCCCTTCCACGGAATCCATATCAAAATAGAACGTCATAAACCCAGCACTGGTGCTGCCCGTCTGCGTTTTATAACCAGCGCCTTTCGTCACAGATGACAATTTAGAGGTGTTTTTCTTGTCCAATGATGACGTTGATACATCTCCTAGGAACCAAGATTCAAGCGGTCGCTTATTATTATCAGCCAGTGCAGAAATCACGGTGAAGGTATTATCTGCGTCAAATATGTCAAAAATCTTAGGCAATTCGTCAAAGCGATCATTGACGATAAAGTACGCTGAGATTTGAGCAATAATATCGGCCTTCTTCAGAACCAGAGTCAGGTCGTTCTTAATTTGTCGTCTAAGAATCAGTTCAAATTCACCGTCTTCCCTTTTCAGGTTTGCCAATGCGGCATTGAAGCGGTCTCTTAGCGCTGCCCCCCTGAAATCCACGTAGATGGGATAACTGACTTTATAATCTTCATGTAGCTGAATCTCGCGCATTTCAATAAACCGGGTATTGGTGACAAACCAGATTAATACGCGCCTTTCTACCATCAGGAGATCAACATTTTGAGCTCTCAGTTGGGAAAACGCCGACTCTAAGCTGTCGAGATCTTCTATCCGATCAATGCTCAATTGGCTACCCAACACCTCTATTGAGTTTTTAATCGGCGATGTTTCATCAAACAGCAAAGCACCCAATGCCAAATTTTTTGCCGACTTCAAATCCAGCTTACGCCTCTTTAATGACACTGGTACAAAATCGATATCCATCACCTTGTCACTGACAAAGTGCAATGAAGGGTCATCAAGTTGTACGCCAGAAACAAATGATATTGAGCTGTTACTATCGATAGCTTGACGAGCCGCACTACGAGGCAATGTGACAACGTCACCAAGGCGATAACCCATATCATTGAAAAGCCTTTGCATAATATCATGCGCTAAGCCGACAGAAGTACTGTCTGGATACATGTAAGGAGGGTGATCGAAATCGAATACACCTTTAACGGGAGAGCGATAAGGCGAGTCATCTAACCATTTAGACAAAATGCGGTTCTTTTTACTTATATCAAACGTCTCAATTTGTTGATTCAATAAACTAAGTAATTCAATGTCGCTAGAACGAACCACCATAGCCGCCTTTATATTTTTCCAGCGATCGAGTACGTAATTAACCGCTAGATTTTCTACACCACTTTTATGAGCAAGATCCATTGTGGTCACAGGTTCAGCCAGCAAGCCATCAACAGAACCATCCTCCAAAGCTCGAATAGCATCAATTGAAGTATCAAACTCAACCGCCTCAATAGAGCTAAGCTGCACACCAGAACGCTCCAGGTCGATACTTTCTCGCACCATGGCAATTCGCCTTTTTGCCTCTTGCTCTATTTTATTATTGAGATGATCTTCGGTAGGAAGAATGACGGCAATTTGATATGAAATATAGGGGTCGGTTTGAAGGAAGCGTCCTCCGGCACTTGGATCAAACTGTTGAAAAGGAAATACGTTTCCCTTTCCGTCTAACAGGGCTTGCTTTGCTTCAGAGTGAGAGTCCACGCTAATGAAATTAACTTTGACTTTAAATCGCTCTTCAAGATCATTAGCCCAGTCTCGAATGATGCCATCAACTTTTCCATCGTCACCGATAAATGAGTAAGGATAATGACTGGACAGCGCAATGAATGTCACTTCAAGTTTAGTATCTTGCCATCGGTTTTCTTCTTGATCGGGTGCCGTTTCTGCATTCACGCTTGTCACAAAACTCGCCAAGGCAATGAGCAAAAATAGGGATTTAACGTAACGATTAATCAGCACAACCCAATGGTCACTCATCTCTAAACTTCTCTTTAATTGCTAGAATCTCAGGTAACTTTAGAAAAAACATATCGACGATAGTCGGATCAAAATGCTTGCCTTTCTGTTCTTCAAACAAGCTCAGTGCCTCATCAACACTCCACGCTTTTTTGTACGGTCTCTCTGCTGTGAGAGCATCAAACACATCAGCAACCGCGGCAATACGCCCTACCAAAGGAATGTCTTCTCCCGCGATCTGGTTTGGGTAACCACTGCCATCCCATTTTTCATGATGATACTGCGCTACCTGAATCGCCATACGCATCAGTTTGGAATCGCCCTGCCTACCAAGGATTTCAACACCGAACTCGACGTGTTTCTGCATGGTAGTCCATTCATTGGCATCCAATTTGCCTGGCTTCAGTAACACACTGTCAGGAATGCCAATCTTGCCAATATCATGCATTGGCGCGGCATCACGCAAGGTCTCGGCATCTTCGTCTGTCATACCCAAGGCTTTGGCTAATATCTCGCAATAATGGCTCATGCGCATAACGTGCATGCCCGTCTCGTTATCTTTAAATTCAGCCGCTCTACCCAATATGTTGAGCGTTTCCAGTTTACCGAGATTGATCTCTTGGGTTTTCTCTTTCACCTGACTAAACAAAGCTCGTTGCTGGTCATAAAGAGCAATATGGGTTTTTACACGTTGTAGTGCAATTTCAGGTGTAATTGGCTTCGTTAAATAATCAACAGCACCTAAGGACAAGCCTTTTACTTCGGCTTCAGGGCCAATCTTTGCGGTAACGAATATAATGGGGATATGCGCAGTATTTGGCTGAGCTTTTAATTGACGGCACACTTCGTAGCCATCGATGTCAGGCATCATGATATCAAGGAGAATAAGGTCTGGCTGTGGCACCATCTTCGCTATTTTGATACCGATAGTACCGTTAATCGCGACCTTAACTTGATAGGTATCTTTGAGGATTGCCGTTAACACATCTAAGTTACTTGGGGTGTCATCCACGACTAACACTATAGGTTTACGACTCATTGACACCTCGTATAAAAATCAAACAGTTATAAACATAGTGTAGATGGGTTTTCGTACCTCTCAACATGAAAATGACAAATGATTGTTAAAAATGAAGAGTCGATCTTCGAGTGACATCAAACTAACGGTTTGATGTCAAAAATACGGCAGAGATTAGCGTATAACACAAGAGGAAATATGCTTTCTTGGACATATGAACCATACGAAAAGAGCTCCTCATATGGGAGCTCTTTTATACAACGGCTAGAAAACAAAACAACCCAGTTATTCAGTAACCTAACGACCAGAATAATACATACAGATTCGAACGCCATCGAACTCACGAATCTCAAATGGGATCTCGTAGATCGATTCCATCACTGACTTTTCAACCACTTCAGAGACCTTACCCGACTTAACCACTTGGCCCTTCTTCATCGCGACAATGTTATCAGAGTAACAAGAAGCAAAATTGATGTCGTGAATCACGATCACCACCGCTTTATTAAACTCATGCGCCAAGCGACGCAGCGTCTGCATGATTTCAACCGAGTGTTTAATATCAAGGTTGTTCAGTGGCTCATCTAAGAACACATAATCCGTATCTTGCGCCACAACCATCGCGATAAACGCCATTTGACGCTGACCGCCACTCAACTCATCAAGATATTTGTTTTGGATGTCAGTAATGCCAAGGTGGTCTAATGCTGTATCGACGATCTTATGATCTTCGTCTTTCAAGCGGCCTTGAGAATGTGGGAAACGACCAAAACAGACCAACTCACGAATCGTAAATCGCATATTGATGTTGTTTGACTGTCTTAAGACTGCAAGGTGTTTCGCCAACTCTTTGGTATCCCATTCAGCCAGTAATTTATCACCGATAACGACCTCGCCCGCATCACTTTCGGTTAAGCGACTCGCCATAGAAAGCAGTGTACTTTTACCCGCACCATTTGGGCCAATGATAGAAGTCACTTCTCCTTTCGGGAACATAGCACTGGCATCATCAACCACGAGTGACTTGCCATACTTCTTAGTTAAACCTGTTAATTTAATCACTACTTACTACCTTTACTGAATTCTGGTGCGTAACAACAAGAACGTAAAATACAAACCACCGACTAAGTTAATGATCACACTCACTGTGGTTTCAAACGCCATTACTTTTTCGATAAACCATTGGCCTGAAACCAAGAGCACTACCGCTAACAAACTGCTTGCGATGATAAGCACACGATGCTGATAAGATCGGAATATCTGGCGAGCTAAGCTCACGGTGATCAAGCCAAAGAACAGCACCGGGCCAACCAAAGCAGTCGATACCGCGACCATCACTGACACAATCACCAAAGTAATCTGAGTCAGTCGTTTGGTGTTCACACCCAAGCTTGTTGCGTTATCAACACCAAGCCAAAGTACATCAAGCTTAGGCGCTAACAACCACAGGCCAAGCAAGCTCAAACCTAATGGAATAAGGCTGAGGTAAACCAGTTCACCTTTCACGTTATTGAAGCTTGCGAACATCACATTCTGCAGCACCGCGAATTCATTGGGATCAATCAACATCGCAAGAAAGTTCGCTAAGCTCGAGAATACGCTGCCACACACGATGCCTATTAAAAGCAGTGTGAAAACGTTATTTCGCTTGCTCTTAAAGTAGAAATGGAACAGAGCAAACGAGAACAAGATCATCACAGTTACAGACATCGAAAAGTTTGCGATTGAATCAATCACCCAGAAACTGGTACTGCCAAACACAAACAGAAGTACCGTTTGAACCAGCATATACAAGCTATCAAAGCCCAAGATGGATGGGGTTAGAATTCGATTATTAGTAATAGTTTGGAACACCAATGACGATGCAGAAATCGCCACCGCCGCCAACACAATTGACAGTAGTTTAGGTAGTCGCAGAGACAAGAAGAACTCATAGTTATCCCACGTAAGTCCCTGCCCCACAAATACAGCCGCCATACACAAAGACGCGATGGCCAGAATCGCAATTTTTACTGAATCACGCATTCGACTTGTCTCTCATGATTAGGTAGATAAAAATCAAGCCACCAAAGATGCTGATTACCATCGAGATTGGAATCTCATAAGGGAAAATGACGATTCGAGCTAACAAGTCACAAACCAATACCAAGATCACGCCCCAATAGGCTGTCCAAGGCAGAATCTTCTTCATGTTATCGCCCATCATCAGCGACACGATATTCGGCACGATAAGACCAAGGAATGGGATAACACCGACGATCATCACTACAGAAGAGGCACAGATAGCGACCAATGCAACACCAATGAAGACGATCTTCTGATAATTCAAGCCGATGTTTTTCGCAAAGCTCTCGCCAATACTCGCCGCACTGAACTGACTCGCGAAGTAGTAAGCCAACACACAAGCAGGCACTGCGAGGTAAAGAATTTCATAGCTGCCTTGCAACACACTCGCAAAGTTCGCCATCGTCCATGCAGACATGGTTTGTACTAAGTCGTACTTATAAGCAATAAACGTTGTTAGAGACGAAACAACGTTGCCATACATAATGCCAATCAAAGGCACCAACACTGCATTCTTGAACTTCAGGTGTTGTAGAAAACGGACCAATAGCATGGTGCCAAACACTGCAAACGCGAAAATGAAACCTAAGTAGCTCCATTGCGCTGCATTGCCCAGAACCAGGATACCGACTATGTACCCAAGCATGGCGCAGTCAATGGTGCCCATAGTCGAAGGCGCGGCAAACTTGTTCTGCACGATCTGTTGCATGATCAAGCCAGCGACACTCAAGCCCGCACCGGCAAGCACAATCGCGAACAGTCGAGGGATTCGACTAACAACATAAATAGAGTTGGCGTGTTGGTTGCCATTGAAGAAGTCGCTAAAACTGATCTCAGCGACTCCAATCATCAATGACATAACGCATAACACAACAAGAAATACAGCAGCTGCAATGGGTTTCAACATAGAAATAATACTAAAGGTAGGGCTCTTTGAGTCCGTATGAAAAGTGAAAAAGGGCTTATAAGAACGCTCTTATAAGCCCAAAAATCTGATGATTGATGACTATTGAATCGTACGCTCAATATCACCTAACATTCGGTGAATCGCTGTCACGCCACCACCCGCCAAATACCAAGCACTTGAATCAAGGTAAACGATGTTGCCTTGCTGCGCTGCAGGTGTCGCCGCAACTAATGGGTTATCAAACAGTTGTTGTGCGCGACCTTCTGATCTGCCAATCGCTTTTTCGCGATCAAGAACGTAAAGCACTTCAGGTTTTGCGTCAGCAATGTATTCGAACGAAATTAGGTTGCCGTGAGTCCCTTTAATTGGAGCCACTGTCGCACTCTTTGACTCCTCGAAACCAAAATCATCAAAAATGATCGAGAAGCGACTGCCCTTATTGAACATCGCAATGTTGTTGCCGTTGTTCATCAGCATCATTGCTGAAGTTTCGTCAGACGCGACTTTGTCGTTTACCGCAGTGATAGACGCTTGAGTCTCTTTGATGATCGCTTCTACTTCAGCTTGCTTACCAAAGATGTCACCTAGCGCGCGCCAGTTTTGCTGAGCATCAGCCCAGTATTTATCACCTTCAATAGAGAACATGACCGTTGGAGCGATTTGTGCCAGCTTGTCGTAAACCTTAAGCATGCGATTTTCCGCGATAATGATGTCAGGCTTCAACATGTAGATAGCTTCAAAATCAGGTTCACTCAATGATCCTGTATTTGCTGTCGTTTCTTTGTACGAAGCCAGGTAATCGGGCAGCAAGCTATGAGGCGCACCAACTGGCTGTACACCAATTTGATCAAGCACATCCAAGCTACCAAAGCCAAGTACCACAACGCGCTGTGGTACTTCAGTAAACTGCGCCTTGCCCTTTACGTGTTCAATGGTCACGGTTTTCGCTTGAGCGGTCATCAGTAATGATGATGCAAGAACGATGGCAAGCCCGCTTAACAACTGGCGAACTGAATTGATTGTTTTCTTCATGTTTCTTCCTTTGCCATTGATACTAACCACCACTCATGACAATGAAAGTCACATTACTCATAGGCGAGTATGGGGCGTACACAACGGCTAAATAACGATAATTTAAAGTCTGTCATTGCTTTGATAACAAACCCGTAACGCAAGTGAGAACTATTATCAATTATATTTGCGTTAAACTGGCGACACAACAACTTTATTATTCAGAAACGTAAAAGTGAGTATTCATATTTTGCGTAGTCAGGAGAGATGCTAGGGATCAGAAATAACAAAAAGACGCGAAGAGGAAAATGATCATCAATCTGAAGAATAAACTGATGGGGGAAAGTGCCCGAAAACCCTGTAATTACAACGCTAAACTCCAGAATCACAACGCTCAACCTCAGAGTCACGAATTGAAATTTACAATGTAAAGATTATATATAACATACACTTAACCATCAATAAATTAGCTTCAAAAATAAAACCACTAATGACAAAGAATACGAAGCGGTGCAAAGCCAAACATCTGGCAGGTATCATGGTTAATTACCTGTCCTTCGCTTATTTAACTCTCAACAAGCGACCGTAAATCAATCAAAAATATTTTTAAATTTAATTAAAAATAGGGTTGCAATTTCAAAAACTAGGCGTATAGTGCGCCACTTGGCTCTAATCTATAGAGCTGTTAATGCTAAAGTAAGTCCAAGTTCCTCAAAGACAGTTCTCGATTTCCTCGTTACACCATCTCTGCGTCAGCTTTCACCTAGATAGTCATTCAATAGCTTTTAAATTCGATCCTCACTACCGATCTATCGTCATTCGCTCTCTTGTTAGCGAAGTCAAAATAGATCGATCACTTAAATATAAATGTAATAAACACAAGGCACAGTTATGTCACGCAGAACAACACGACAAACCCATTGGTACCAACTATCACGCGATAAATCAGTCAATAAACTAAAAGGTAATAAATGCTCAAGATTAAAATAGACTTACACAAAGAAGAAATTTCATGGGTCACAGAGATTCGACAGCTTAATAGCGATATACTCCACCGCCACATATTGCCCAAGCTACAACATCACAGTTATCTCATCGACTTTGAATTTAATGAACGAGAAAGCATCGGAACTATTGTTTCAGGCAACGGAAACACCCTAGGACATTTCACACTCTTATAGCATTTCCCATAGGCTACAAAAAGAAACACCGTTTAGTCCCAAAGATGTAAAAGATGTCACCCTCAATTCGCTCTAGCAGAACAAAATAGAGTAGAAGTAAAACAGAACAGAAACCTAGCCCTTTTTGCATTTCACACGCGGCTAACGCTAGCTAGGTTATCGTACTTCTATTGAAACCAACTTATATCAAACTCTGAATCACCAATGAGTCATTATCATTGCGTTAACGGTATCGACCTTAACTTCTGATCAAGAGTATATAAGTGTTCTGCAGCTTGCATGTGTTGAGGGTAATCACTGAATTTCTCACGATTCTCCTCATTCATCTTACATGTCTCATCCACCAGCATTAATTTCCAATACAGCTTTGTTGTATGCAGCATAGCCAGTAAAGGTTTGAATACCTCTTTTTCATAAGCTTGAATCAATTCTTCAATCAACTCATCACGTTCATCTTCACTTGTGATTGAACCATTGGTTGCCGAAAACACTTTTTGATACTTCAGGTTTTGTCGAAGCTTATCCATGACTGTTTGGTTTTCTTCCGCTAGCTCAACAAGTTTCGACTTAATGATATTTACCCAATTGGCTTGGCTCAGTACCGTGTCATCAACACTGGTAAAGTCTTCTCGTATCTGTCGCTCCACGTCTTTTTGAGCTTTCTTTAAAACGGCGCGCACCTTTTGAAATGGCAGCTGATATTCCTTACTTAGATCGATAATCAGCTTATGAAAACCACCATTTGGAAGGTGTAAGTTTTCCTTAAACGTCGCCATTGCAGCTTCTTGCTGATCGGTAAGGTGAGTCATTCTGTTCCCTATTCTTTATCACTTATGGTGCTGAGCCCGCGATCATACCACTATATAACCTCGTTTTTTCGGTAACTTGATAGGTTACATCTAGGTACGTACTTAATTTCTCTCAACACGTTATCTTTTGGCTAGTTTTTACACTACTTGGCATTAAATGGTAAGTTTCTATCGATGAATATTCGTACATTAGTCGCACAGGGTATATCGCCAGACAGGAGTCATTACTTACATATGAAAGACAACAGCGAGAAATGAGAAACCATATGACCTATTCAGAATACAAAGAATCCGATCTGCATAAGTGCGTTAGCGTTGGTGCAGAAGCAACGGTATCAATCGCCAAGTTTACCGTTAAAGCCACTACCCTTTTATTTCGATTTTTCCGCTGGCTTGTCGTATCGGCTTATACCTATGTGATGAAGTAATTCTGTATTGGAGTCGTTGTTTTCATTACGACTTATCCAAATACTCAAAAGCGCGCCCTATTAGGTCGCGCTTTTTTTATGCTCCGATTTTTGTAGCTAGCTTTTCCATGTCCGTTTTTTCTAGATCTAGCTTGTGATGCTTAAAGTACATAACCAATTTTCTATCGTCAGTGGCGTTAAATGGTAAAACTATGAATCGAATAAAAACCATACTACACCTGTTCCAACAAAACAGACTTCTAACTTATACAGGTACTAAAATGAAAAAGATTGCACTTAAAATTGTAGGACTAACGGTTTTGGCTTCTGCGCTAACTGGTTGTATCGGCAGCAACGCCGTAACAGGGAAAGTGATGAAATTTAACGTTGAAGTTGTCGATAACCGCTATGCTCGTGCAGGTGTAAACTTCTTATTAGCGCCTGTGTACGGTATTACAACCGCAGCCGACTATGTCGTATTCAACTCACTTGAATTTTGGACAGGTAAAAACCCAATCAGTGGTTCGCCACACGTATTTGATACAAAAACAGATACACACTTCGAAGTGAACGACGACCTAGACCCAAGCCTGAAAGAAGCCCCTGTAGGCCCAATTTCAAACAATCGCACCATTGAAACGGGTGAGATGATTAAGATTGACGAAAACACGGTTCAAATGGACATCGTCTATACCTCTGGTGAAACGGCAACTCTGACAGGTATCAAAGAGGGTCAAAACGTTAGCTATTACATGGATGGTCAGCTTGTGTCACAAACGACCATCGCTGAATTAGAGAAGATACAAGGCACTGAAGCTTAAGGTTTGTAGCTCACACTAAGGCATTAGATTCGTAGCCCATAGGGAGTTCAATCTAAAGCTAGGTTTGACTTTAAAAAGCGTAAAAAAGAACAAGCCCGGCAATTGCCGGGCTTGTTTGTATATGATCTATTATTTGTATCCGCTCTATTGGGATTGAGACTGTGTAAGCCGAATACTCACCAAACTTGCCACCATTATGGCCAAGTAAAAACTGCCGATAATGGATTCCATAAACACAAAAAACTGAGCAATAGGCAATGCTGGTGATATGTCACCATAGCCAACCGTAGTCAACGTGATAAAGCTAAAGTACATCGCATTAAACAAATTGGTTAGCCAGATTTGCTCTTCTAATCCATTAAAGGCGTTCGGAAATATTTCTAAAATCAACAAGTAGATGGTCGACCAAGCGAACCCCAACAACAAGTAAATACAGATTGACCCAATAATGTGATTGGGCGTCACCGTTTTGGCTTTCATCACCTGTTTCAACGCTGAGTAAATGTGTGAAAACAAGAACACAGCCAACGCTGATAGCGTCACTATCGACAGGTTATAGCCTTCCAAAAACGAAAACACACCAGACACTAGCGCCGTAATCAATAACAGCCCATACCAAGAGCGATACAAAGCTCGCTCTTTATGGATACCAACAATTGAACTCGCCAGAGTAATGATGATGAGAAATAGTATTGTTTTCTGGCCTTGCGGATAAAACTGCTGCATCACCGCGCAACCAAAAAACAACACCAACAGTGCATAGAATAAGAAGTAGAAGTTGTCGTCTTTAGAGACTGGCTTCATCTATTTTTCCTCTGCCTCTGCTGGTTTTTTCTCAGTTTCTTGTTGGTTTTTCTCTTCAAGCCCAAGCCACGCCATCATCAGCTCATAGCTTAAACTCAGTATCACAGCACCAACAAACAGACCGACGATTCCTGACATCGCCATTCCGCCCAACGCACCAAGCAAAATCACCAACATTGGAATGTGAGACCCTCGGCTCAGTAGTACTGGCTTCAAGATAGCGTCACTGCCGCTCACCAAAATACACCACACTAAGAACAAGCTCGCCGCCAGTGTCGATTCAACACTAAACATGTAAATAATGGCAGGTAACAAAGCAAGAATCGGCGGCAACTGAATAATAGCGACCAGTAACACCGCTAGCGCCCACAATGCCGCGGCTGGAACACCCGCGATAACCAAACCAATTGCCGACATGATAGATTGAATCACAGCAACACCAATCACACCTTGCACAACGCTGCGCACAGTCGATTTAGATAACTGCACGAGCTCTACGCCTTTGCCATCCGTTAAACGAACCACTAAGTGAGTCACACCGGTTTGACATTTATCGGCGTTACTCATGAACGCACCTGCAATGATGGTTGAGATAATAAATTGGACAAAACCACCGCCCAATGAGCCTAAAATCGATGCCATTTTAGAAGCAAATACCTTAAGCTCGTCTGCATACGTGATAAACACGCCCTCTATATTCGAAGAAGCATGGACCAAGGCGGCATAGACTCTTTCGCCAACTAATGGGATATCTTGCAAAGACTCTTTGGGTTTCGGAAGAGACAAGGTTCCGTCCTGTAGCCCTGTCATTAGGTCCGAAGCACTGGTGTAAATACCGGAAGAGAGCGCAACTAAAGGAATGAGCAGTAACAGTACTCCGATAAAGCTCAGTAATGCGCTGGCTTTTCCTTTCGACATTCCCGTCTTATTTGAAATGGCGACAGCAACTGGATAAAGCGCAGTCGCAATGATCGCCCCCCAAATAACCAATAGAATAAATGGGCGTAAAATCGAGAAACACCAATACACGAGCATGGCAATTGCTGCGATCTTGATGGCAGCGTCTATCGCCTGTTTTGAAAAATCATCGGTTAACTTCATGAGACGTCCTTGTAAGACATAATTAAGGCTGATTTTGTAGGAACTTCCAATTCCGAGTTTCTAGGAATAAAGAAGCCAAAATCATATATATACCAATTAACACTAATTGGAATATGCGTATAAGAGTGTTGCTATCGATGTCGCCTGAGCTCATCAAAGTGCTACCGACAAGTACTAACAACGTACTAAATGCAGTGGCGAAAATCGGCGCTTTTTCGGGAACCGTGTAGATCTTCTTGGCGATCACAATAGCGACCAAGCCTATGAATAAAGAGTAGAAGATAATATTAGGAACAATCGAAAGGATTGAAAAAGCCGCTATCGCGAGCAATCCCCCGATACCGTTACTTATCACTAGAAAAGCACTCAACTTTATCGACTTCTCTGACGTAATCATCAACGATAACAGCGCAATGAACATCATTGTCAATAAAGCTTCAGATATTTGAAAGATAAAGAAAAAACATACCACTGGATAGGAGATAATCATCGCCCTAAAGGCCGCATACCAACGCTGTTTCTTTTCGAGTGGCGCAGCAGCGAAGCCTGAGAACTCCGATTTAGGCTCAGGGAAAAATACATGCACTAACGCAAAAAGCATCACTGAAACCACACCAGAGGTCGCCAAGCCAGAGGCCAGCATTACCGAAACGCCAGGGTTATCAATCGCCATGAATGGCAACATCAAGACAGCAATCAACAATATGGTGGCGAAAAGGTTCCATTTAGGGTCGACAAACAAGTAGTAACCCCACAGCATCATTAACCCCACCAAAATCAGCAATGGAATTGGGTAATGGGTAATTCCTCGCGACAGCAATAAACCTAACCCCATCGTCACCACAACGGCCAAGAGCAATTCGTAGACCGTTTCCTTATGGAGGTTTGATTTATCAATTAAGAACTTAGCAGTGAACACTGGCGCCACAAACGCAAGTGGCCAGTTTATCCACGCCGCCAAGAAAACAGCCAACGTAACCCCGACAGTAAATCGCAGGATACGTTGCTGTGTTTGTTGGTCAAGAATCGGCTTATCGAACATAAGACAATACGCTAATCAGACGAATCCATACTTTGCCTATCGCGTTGAACACAAAGTTGTCACCGCTATAAACAATCACATCCGCTTGGCCACCCACTCGGAGCATGCCTGTCACTTCTTCATTATCAAATTCAATGGTGATAGGAAGCATCTGTGTTTGGCGCAACCAACCCGTTTGTTGACTAGCTTGCGCAAGCTTACCTGCTTGATCATTTTGCCCCCAATCAACCCCCCAATCGATACTACTTACGCGCCCTTTTACCACTTTGCCCGGTGCGAAATCTAACGCCACTTCAACTTCATCACCGACCGTTACATTACCTAGGCTGTTCTCTCGATAATAAGCTTCAATCCAAATATCTTCGGTTGAAACAAAGGTCATGATTGCTTGCCCTGCCGATGCATAAAACCCTTCAGACAGGCTAAAGTTAGAAACACCACCTTGTGTCGGCGCGGTAATCACGGTGCGCTCTAGGTTCAATTGAGCTTGTTCAAGTGCCAGCAACGCCGCTTTCACTTGACTGTTTTCTTGTCCCTCTTTACCCATTTGTTGCTTCGCACCTTCAAGATCAGCCTCTGCATTCACAACAGCTGCTCGAGAGGTCGCTAATGCTGCTCGCGCTTTATCTGCATCTGATTTAGAAACCACACCTTTGTCGGCCATCTCTAAAACACGCTTGGCTTGCAGTTTGGTGTTTTGTCTTTCAACAATCGCTGAAGTGAGTTTCGCTTGAGCTGAAGCAATGCTCGCGGTTTGAGCTCCGACATTTTGGCCTGCAATCTCTAAATTTTGCTCGGCTTGTTGTACTGCTATTTGGTAATCAGACTCATCTAAAATGGCTAACTTATCGCCTTGATTAACCAGTTGGTTAGGTTGAACCAGTATATCGAGAACTTTTCCCGACACCTCTGGCTTGATTGGAACGATATAACCTTTTACACGAGCATTATCAGTAATAGGGATGATTCGGTCTGAAATGACACTGAAGATCAACATGAATGCAACAAACAACAATAGGTAGTTTGTGACCTTTCTTACTCTGTCTTTTCCATTTTCTTGCTGGCCAACTTCTTCATTGGCTTCTTGCTTATTCCCTTTGACTTCTGACATGGGACTCCCTTCTAGATAACTAACATCAACAAAATTAATACTTTAAAAATAAACCCAGCGATGGAAAACTCAAGTAAATAGGGTTAGATTTAGTAAACAAAACGTTGCAAATGATATGCACGTCTAATAATGCAACAATATATACAGGATTGTATTCTCATGACCTCTAGTCACTACCAAGTCCCGGTAATTCAAACGAACTACGCCAAGATTCTGGTTCAGGTATTTTCTGACTATGGTCTTGATTTACATCTGTTGCTTAAAGATTCCGGTTTACCACCCGACCTTATCGAATCAGAAAGTGATTTTGTGCCATCGGAATCCATTAAGCGTTTGATTTATCTTACATCGGCACAACTCGGCGTATCTCGGTTCACCGATATTCTTGGACTCGCATTTCGACGTCGAATCATCCCAAATGTCTTGCATCAATTTACCGAATTCGAAACCATTGGTGATGCACTAAAACAGATCAATTCAATCTTTGCCTACGACTCCCCAGGCAGCAAAGTCGAGTTTATTCAAGAACACGGTCAGAGCTGGTTTTGCCGTACTGCCCCGGAAGATAATTCCCCTATGTTTCAATGGGGAGAAGCTTTTGCGATTACATATATCATTGAATTAATAACCATTTTATCCCAACTTCCATGGTTACCTAATAAGGTGCGTCTGCAAGGACATGACATCGATGTCGTCAAAACACTGGTGCCAAGTAGCTGCCAACTGTTTGTTGATCAATCGTCGACGGCTGTACTTATTCCGGAAGAAATATTACAACTCCCAATTCGCCTAACCTCTAAAGAACTCAGTGCTAAACCGACACTTATTGAGTGGCATACCAGCTTTACCGATAGCGTTTATGAGCTTCTAAAGCCGTACATGAAAGAACAAGATCTCTCTCTCGAAGAAGCCGCTGAACTACTCAACTTTTCGGTGCGAACGTTCCAACGCAAACTCAAGAACGAAAACACTACTTATCGAAAAATCAAAGAGAACCTGATGTTTTCGGTAGCTTGCGAACTGATGGAAGAAGGCCACACGCTGACCTACATTTCTAGCCAGCTCGGTTACACCAACATCTCGCATTTTTCTCGTGCGTTTAAGCGTGTGTCTGGTCTTACGCCGAAGATTTACCAACGCTCAATCTCGGCTTAGATACCACTCTCACCGATTAGCTAAGTGTGACCAACTCTTAGCCAAGGGCAATAGGTGTCGCGCAGCCTGGGCTAGAGCTACACACTCTATTTCGCCCATTACCTTTGGCACGATAAAGTGCCTTATCTGCACTGCGATAGGTCGCTTCGGCTTGCGCCTGTATTTCAGACACACCACTGCTTACGGTCAGGTTCAATGTTGTCCCTTTGGCAATCACTTCTTTCAATCGATACATCGCCTCAAACGCTTCTGCCAAGTTAGTTTCTGGCATTAAGATAGCGAACTCCTCGCCGCCTACTCGCGCGACGATGTCGGTGTCTCGACTGTTATTTCTCAACAGTTCAGCGACCTCTTTCAGCGCTGAATCACCTTGGTCATGACCATGATTATCATTGATGGCCTTGAAATGATCTAAATCGATCAACGCCAGACAGGAATGCGTATAACCATAACGCTCCGCTAGGTTTGAATAATGTTTTAAGTCATTATCAAAGCGACGTCGATTCCAGCACCCTGTCAGTGAATCCGTTTCCACCAGCATTCTTAATCGACGCTCCAATATCTTGCGTCGGCTAATATCGGTAAAGGTCACCACGTACTTATTATTGTGCGGCAGGATTTCGGTTAGCTTTTCCACTACAACGTTAACGGTAAACTGCTCACCAAGTCGACTGACGCCACTCAACTCACCTTTCCATCTCTGGTTTTCCTTGAGTGAGCGAGTAATGGTCGATATTAAACTGCTGTTATTCATAAAACAGAGATCAGAAATCGGGCGAGACTCGACTTGATTAAAGGCATAACCTGAAACTCGAGAGAACTGTTGATTCACTTGTATGACCCTCAATTGACTATCGAGGACAATAAAACCAGCGACGCCATCAATGATCGCTTCCGACAAGCTATTCTTGCTTTGAGCCATTTCATGTCGATATAGGCGTGCAGTAATGAGGGTGCTGAGCAAAAACAACGCGCACACAGAAAAAGCCATGACTGCCGAAGAAGCCATACTCAATAACCACAAGCTAACTGCCATATTAAGGGCAAGTGTAGACACCACGTATAGCGGCATTTTTCGGTCCAAACTTAACTTATTCATAGTCTGCTCTAGTGATGGGCGAATGACTATGATGGCTAAGTTTCCACTAAGATATTTACCATTTTACGACACATACAAATTCAAATTACATATCGAACATTAAGCGCATAGGCTTATGCTAACTATTGATCAGAAGAAACGAGTTGTTTAATAGAAAGAGCTAGTTATTAATAGGGAACAACTAATTATTGAGTAAGAACAACAAGCTACCACCGCTCAACGAGCTGCCATAATTGAAGTTAATTCCAATCCCGAAGTTGTCAAAAAAGTAAGAGTCATAAGGCACATCAAATACTAATCCGGCCCCGAATTCATAGTAATAGTGCGTATCTAAAGGAGCAGTCAAATCACCCGCGACATCGATTCTTGTTAAGTTATAGTGGATTTGAGGGTTATTAAGCGACCAAGCATCGAGCGCTACATTTTGCCTAAACTCTAGTTCATTAATGAATCGCATCCCTTCTGGGTTACCGATATCGCCATCGTTCGCTTCGCCCCAGCCTGTTCCATAAAAGTAACGAACTCTTGAAGACACATTCCAACTGCCCCACTCCTTTGGTTGCAAGTATTGAAGTTTGACTGAAGGTTCTGCAACAAGCGCCCATGCTGATGTATTCAACGCGTAGCCGTCTAGCTGAGATTGAAATGCTTGAGAGTAGCTGTTGTTGTATTCGTATTTATTGCGGTAATAGAGCAAGTGAGTGCCTAAGCCATAGGCGATAGACCAATGTTGGTTTAAATGGTTTTGCCCTCCGAAAAAGCCATACAGGCCCAATACCGAGTCTTCATTTGGGTTAACACGACGGTCAGGAGTCACATCTGATGAGATCTCAATATCCTGTTCAGAAAGCGCATAAGACCCTCGCACAGACCAAATAAGGTCGAAGTCAGGGTCATCCGTTTTAATCACGGAAGAGTAAGGGATGGAGCCCACACTCACTTGGCTTCGAGTATCGATGGTTTTATCGGAACCAAAACCACTGTCGTTCAAATTGATAAATGAATTTGGGTCAAAATCAACAAAGCCAATAGATACGGCATCGCTGTCAGTCAACGCAATGGAAGCCGCGAAGATCTTCTCTAAACGATTTTGAATCGCTTCATTTGAGGCATAGGCTGAGGATGAAAAAAGGCCAGTTAAGATCAGAGCAAAAGAAGAGGAATACAGCGATTGGGGTGAAAGCATTAAGTTGACTCCATTCAAACTTATGCTTCAAGTGTAATTGGTAACTTAACTATTTCAATCAGAGAGTTAACGGTGTGGTTGATACTGCTCTCAGTTCCAACTGCAAGAGCGTTGCCAAATCGATGGATCCCCAAAGCTCTTCTACGTCTTGGATTCTAAAATGAATAATCATATGCGCCTCTGTCTAAATTGGAGTCTTATCTTGGATCATTCTTACAACCCTTACTTACCATAATGCGCCAATCCGACTTTAAGACCTGTTTCGCATATAAAACAATAAGCGTTTGAAAATTATAGGATTAACTCCTACGTTTTTTATAACCCTTTACTCAGGAAGAAATAGATGAGCAATATAGAAAAAGTATATGGATTTAACACGCCCCAACGACTCTTTGTCGGATACACGCTTGCGGTACTCGTCGACTTAACCGTTCTCAATTTTTTTGATGAATACTGGGACTTCGTCAATATCGAGTCTTTCACCATCTCATTTGCAGCTGCGATTCTGCTACAACTCCTGCTCAAACTGTCTATTGGCTTAGAACATAAGCTCGCAGATTACTTCAAGTCTAAACCCGGCACTGCGCCTAAGATTTATCGTGGTTTATCCAGTTACGTCATCTTAGTAGGTTCTAAGTTTGTAATGCTGGAAGCCATCAATATCTTGTTTGGCGACAAGGTAGACTTTACAGGCCCATGGAATGGTGTGGTCGCGTTCTTCGCTGTGGTATTCACTATTTTGGTCGCAGAGATTATCGTTTCAAAGATCTACTTCGCACTCGATGACACGCCCAAAGCCGAAAAAGCATAGCCGCTTTTGATACAGACCTAAGACAAAAAAAGTGAGCCGAACAGGCTCACTTTTTACATCTATTCTTTACGTTTCAGCGATTAACAAACAGAGAAGTTAGATAAAGACTCTCGCTCTAACACCAAACACCCAAGCGCTACTTTCATTGGAGAACGCAGGATCTTTAATGTATTGAATATCAGGTGTCACTTGGATGAAATCGTTGAGTTGCATGTTGTAGTAAATTTCAGCCGTCCATTGCTCTGTATTACCACTTATTGCTTTCGCATCAGCTGCAAAAGAATCACCATTCACTTCTGCCCAATTAAGTGCCACGCCTAAATTGTTGGTTGGTTTTCCTAATCCAAAGTAACCCATACCAACAGAAATCGATTTATCGTAAAGGGCAACATCCCCTTCTGAGAAACCACCTCGCACAAACGGCATAACTTGATCAGTCATGAACTGACTCCATGAGAAGTTAACGCCCGAGCCACCTTCCGCAGCAAGGCTATTACTGTGGCGCGTATCGTCACCAAAATCCCAGAAAGTCACATGGAAGTTATCGGTGTAAATCTGCTCTTGCGAAGCCGTCCAGCCTAACTCCAGAGTGGTAAAGTAAGAGGCATCGCTGCCAAAAGCGCTATCAAAGCCATCAAAAATATCATCTGACTGACCATTTGCATCCGCGATACCACCGACCACATAAAAATTCTCGCCCAACATATGACCAGCAGAAAGCGCCAATACACCGTCATCAGGTAAGCCCATCGCACCAGAGCCTGTCGAGAATGCCAAGTTAGTAAAACCAGACCACGGGCTTGCTAGAGCGTAAACATCCGCATAGTTCGTTACATCCTGCCAACCAACAACAATAGTGCCTTTGCCATCGTTGATTTTTTGCTTCCAATTTAAGTCCGTAACACGGAACCCTTGGTCACTGTATGCAGGACCAATTGCACCGACATAACCAAGAGGGCCGAATGAATAGTCTTTTGGCGCAGTATCACCATAAGCATGCCTATGTTCCACCTTCCAAACCAGGCTACCTGAGTTCTGTGTGCCCTTTCCCAATAGATGCCATGAACCGTATAATCGTGCCACACCCGACGATGCATCAACGCTATCGCCGCCAACCCCATCCCCAGAGGTCAGCCCCAAAGCAAAGTAATCTGCACCAAATGTAAAACCATCTTCAGCTAATGACTCCCTCCAAGATTTCTTTTGTGCTTTCTGCTCTGCAATTGTATTTTCAACAGAATCTGGGCCTTCAAAGTTAGCGCCGTAAACAACGCCGCTCATTGGGCTAGCCGCCATCACAATAGCCATACTTATTTTAGAGAATCTTGAGTTCATCATGTCACCAGTGCTTTTTAAGTTAGTTTTATTCTATTCATTACTCACATTGAAAATTGTCATTTGATGACACTGAGTGATTTAGATACTTCCAACAATAGATTATATTCAACTAGATGCGCTAGCTAGGGTTGATACTGTTCTATACCGTCCGCTTTCATAGCATAGACCGACTGCACGTTGGCTGCGCCGTCAGAGTAATTCACATTTTCTTTCGATTGGTGCCCTGTTAACTGCCCTTCAACCCAAACCGGCGTCATTAAACTCACTAATTCAATGCCTTGCGGGTAGTCTATCAGCACCAGTTGATTCGCTGGAGGTGGTGGAGTGTGGATACAGGCTCCAGCAGAAGGTACTAAGAAAAACTTGGTCACCTTAGTTCCATCCATTTCAATCGGCGTGATGTAACCAGGGATACGATGTTTACTACCTACCACTTCAGTATTGGGTTTCGAACCCAACGCTTCGCGTTGCTTCATAATCTGTTCACGAGCTACAAATAACGCTTCAACATCGACGTTTTGTTTTCTCAACCTCTCTGTCACTTCAACGATTTCTTGCGTTGCTTCGTCACTTGCCACAAAACCGTCTTTAGACTGAGCCTCTTTAAAGCGAGCAATAGTCGCCATGTCAAACATCTGATTTCTATCTAACTTTTGAAATGGATCCTCCATTAACTCCATATTCGGAACTAACTCATCCCAGTACGTCACTTTTATTTCACTAGCCAATGATGAAAATGACAAACAACAGAACATCAAAAATGAGCATATTGATTTTAAATCAACCATCAAAATCTACTCCAACCAAACACAACAAAAAGGAAGTAGGTAGAGGAAAAGCTCCCCTACCAAATGATTAAAAATCGAATCGGAAATTACATTTCGTTGCGGTATACAACGCCATCTTTCATTACCAATTTGATAGTGTCGATGGTCTTGTATTCAGGATCAGCGTCAAACCATTCCGGAGTCGCGCCTATCACTGCCATGTCTTCCAATGGGTTACCATCAATCAATAAGATATCTGCAACCGCTCCATTTTCAATAACGCCTAATTTCCCTTGGGTGGTGCCTCTAGGGCCTGACATCGCCAACATCTCACCAGCCGTTGAAGTCATTTGTTTCAATACTTCAAAGTTGCTGCCGAAAGCTTGTGTGCGCCAGTAAATTTCGTAACGACGAGCTCGCTCTGCATCGGAATCTGCTCCTACATAGTCAGAGGCGAAAACGACCTTCACATTGTTTTCTAACAATCGTTTACCGTAATCACCGTATTCTTCTTGAAGTTGGGCGACCATTGGCAATTTCTCAGCTGGCATAAGTGGATTCTTTGCTAGATCTGGTGATAGTCCCCACATCTGTGGAACAACATATCCGCCTTCTTTGGCAATTCTCTTCATCGTTTCATCATTAATAAAGAACCCATGTTCAAAGCTTTTAACGCCACAATCCAATAATCGATTTACCGATCGATCGTTAAAAGTGTGTGCCGCGACATAGGTATTCCAATCTTTAGCGGCTTCAACAATCGCACATGTCTCATCAACCGAGTATTGAGTCGTATCTATTGGGTCAAATCGAGATGAACCACCGCCACCAGCCATGATCTTGATTTGAGTCGCGCCATTTCGTAGGTTCAATCGTGTCGCTTTCAACACTTCTGGTACGCCATCGGCAACCGCACCAATACCCATTCGTTCGAAGTTGGAAATGTCACCTACAGAATTCGGTGTAAAACCGGGATCACTTCTATCTCGGAAATCACCATGCCCCGATGTTTGAGAGATAAATGCACCAGAAGGATAAATTCGAGGGCCGACAACGTTACCCGCCTCAATTTCACGAGTTAGACCAAAGGCTGGACCACCCATATCACGAACAGTGGTAAAACCATCATCTAAGTAGCGCTTAGCCACTTGAGTCGCATGAATTGAAATGTCAGTGAGGTCTTTATTAGTTTCGATGTCACCAAAATTATAGTTAATCATGACGTGAGCATGGCCATCGATCAGACCCGGCATTAACGTTTTGCCTTCGCCGTCAATCACTACAGCGTCACCAGCCTCTATCGGGCTCGCAGAGATTTGTTTGATAAGATTATCTTCGACTAATACATGATGGTCTTCGTACAATTTGTTTTCAGTACCATTGAATACATCGACGTTAGTAAATAGCGTTGAAGCGGCATTTGCAGAAAGAGCAAATGAACACGAAAGAGCAACAACAGAGAGTTTTAAGCCTGCATTTTTCATTTATACACCTTGATTCCGTTTATGAGTGGAGTCCACTTCCCATAACGATTCCGTAACTACTAATGAGTGTTATGAGGTTTCAAAGGTGTTTTTATTAGCCGCGATAATCACAAAAATCTAATCAAAATTCCGAGAGAAAATCGAGGTGAAAACAACTCATCCACATTCAATAACTTAGTAGTGATACTGCCAGTGTTCAAGGTTCACAAATGGCCATTTGGTGACAATAAATAATTATGCGTTCAAGCACCGGTTTCTGCTTAATGGCTGGAGTTATTACTTATTGGCTAGAGTTTCGCTGCGGAACTGTTATTGCCGGAGCTCTTACTGATAGCTTTGTACTGTTGCTTACCGACGTTAGCTGTACTCTTTTCGGTACTGTCTTGGCGTCATGTTCATCTGTCGTTTGAAGGCTCGGGTAAAGTGGGAAGAATCGGAATAGCCCATTTTCGCGCCTACTTGTGTGATCGATAGATCCGACTGCTTAAGCAATTCTAAAACCTGCTCAAGAACCATCTCTTCAATCAAGGTTTTGTAGACCACCCCTTCACTTTCCAACCGACGCTGGATCGTTCTGACATGAATATTTAGAATCTCAGAAGCTAAGCTAATTGGCAGTTTCCCCATCGTGAGATAAGGTTTTATAACAAGCTTAAAAGCGCTCAAGAATGAGCTAGGTAAAGGCTTAGTGAGATCTGATGCTTGAGCGACTTTGGGTAAAACAATCGGCGCAAGCATGATCTCTTCTGGAATTTCAAAGGCAGTAACGGGTCTATGCGTATAAAACTGAGCACTGCCCATTTGTGGTAGAGATTGAAAACATTCGAGATCGCCATTTTGAATTCCGACCTCAGACGGCTTCCAACGACCTTGTGTTAATACTGAAAGTAGCTCGTTGATGAAAATAACAGAGAACAGTTCAGCGAACTTAAACCACGGTGCGTTAGTAAACGGCTTCTCGCGAACCAACCACCACTTGCCTCCGGATTGCTTGGTATAGACATTCGCACCATTGGATACGAGCTTCAGCTGCTCACCAAATTGGTCTAGCGCGCTTTTCAATGAATCCTGCTGGCTTAGCTTAGCCACAAACCTTGGTACATAGGTTTGCTTACAAAAGCTCCACATAAAAAGCGAAAACTCTGCTCTCGACGCAGATTCCCCCATAATCTTGACCACATTCTTAACCGTGGTCTCAGGAAGATAATCGTAATGGTCATTACTGGTGAGAATATCATTAGGGATTTGGGCACTGCGTAACAAGGTATAGATTTCACCATCAATATGTTTGAACAGTTCCGCGAACAATTCGACTTCTTTCTTATCTACAACCGTCATTTGAGGGATATTCGGCATCCTTTCCTCTTAATCTGTTCTTTCACGAACTCAAATTATCACCTTATTTAAGATAGCAGAACAAACGCCCAGTTACCTAGACCTACTAACCGGGTACCTCCGTCAAAATAACGGATAAACAAACGGTTAGTAGCCAAACTAGTATTTACTGACTTGGTAGATTACTGAACGGCTAAGTCCGCTCTGCGTACCCAGAATGCTCGTATATGATCGTAAATCAGATTAAACACAAACGCGTAAATGGTAATAAAAATGGTCACGCCGATATCCATTAAAAATGCCTGCCAAATCCCCACATCAAGTAAGTAAGCCATCACTGGGATCGTCGCCACCAGCAAGCCTGCCTCAAATAGCACGACATGAAAAACACGTAACTTGAGCGAACGCTTTGATTTTTCACCCGTGAAGTAGCGATCAAAAATGCGGTTGAAACAGTAGTTCCAAATCATCGCGATGGTCGCAACAACTATCATGGTTCCTGATAAGGCATTCACATCATGATCAGTAAATATCGCTAAGCCTATAATTGATAGTGTTACGGCCAGTACTTCAAATAACACAGAGTGGAACAATCTTTCTAACGTACTCATACATTCCTCTAAATAATCTATTACGTGTTGGATTGGTCGAGATTATGTCACCTGAAATAATAAGAGAAAGTTAACAGCCATCACAAATAGTGATAGCCTAGGAGTTATTATCCCATTTGGTATTGAGCGAGAGGTAACATGTACAGTTTTGAGCAATTAAAAGTCTTCGTCACCGTGTGTGAAAGTGGCTCTTTCTCTGCCGCCGCTCGCAAACTGAAACGCGCTCAGTCTGGAGTCAGCCAATCGATAGCGAATCTCGAAATAGCCATCGACCAAGAGCTGTTTAACCGAGAGAAAAACATCCCCGTTTTGACCAACACAGGTAAAGCGTTATTACCTGTCGCTAAGTCGATTCTCGACCAACAAAAGTACTTCGACCAAAAAGTAGAATCGCTCACACAAGAAGATGAGCACGAACTGATCATTGCGGTTGATGAAAGCATCATAGATAAGAATTTCATTAAGATAATCAGCTCACTGGCCGATCAGTTCCCAATCACACACTTCGATATTATTACGACCTCAACCTTCGATGTTGAAGACCTGGTGAGACGTGGCGAAGCGCAGATTGGCATCATCTATGCGGATGGTGAACTTAAAGTGGATATGGACTTCTTCTTACTGGGCCAAGCCCGCTTTCTTACGGTTAGCTCCGCCACCCACGAACTCAGCCAAATGTCGGTAGTACAAGACTCAGACCTAAAGCGTTACCGCCAATGTGTGCATCGCAGTTCAAAGCAGCGCGAACTGTGGTTCACCTACGGTATTAGCTCGATGCTTTGGTATGCCAACAACCACAAAACGATCATCGATCTCGTTGAACAGAACGTTGGCTGGGCAAATGTGCCTGAAATGATGGTGATGGAAGGCATTCAAAAAGGCGAACTTGTAGCACTGCCAGTGGCTCACGAGCATGGTGGTTGGATTACTCCAGTGGGTTGCTTGGTGTCTCGCAGCCACATTAATGGGCCAGTGCTGACCAGCTTGATTGAGCAACTTAAGGGACACTCACTGCAATACAATCAATGGCAAGCCAACTAGTCTCCTGTATTTTTGAAAGCACATCTATTTTTTTAAAGCCATTCCATTTTTGAAAAAATCGTCAATTCAGAGATTCAACATCGGTGTGGAACTCACCACCGCTACCTCATTTCCGCTTTTCGTGCCGATAATTTTCTTTGTCGTGTGGATAAAACACCCTAGTTGATATCCCAAAGTGACATAACTAGTATGCGATCCCAAAGGGTTTGTCTTATCAAACTGATATCGACAAACCCAAATCGCTCTTTAACACCACTGACCCAACTTCAAATCTCCCACATAAGTGCCCCTGCCCTGCAACCACTTGTGAAAGCTTCAAATAGATCACTTTTGAATATTGATTCGCACCCAGTTTATGAGCCCTCTTCGAGTGCTTTTTTATATCTAAATGAACCTTTTGGAAAATTTGTCGTGAACGTTTTAAGAAATATTTGCCCTGAGAAAATGGGCAAAGAGCGTAACAAACGAGAGTATGATTTACGCGTACTTAATTGTGTCAGTGAAAGCGAGTATGAATCGCGTATGGCAGTTTGGAATAGCTTAACTTTGGTTTCTACTCCGTCTGTTTCAGAAACAAAAGGCTTCATCGATGAGGCTTTCAACAAACTTCAGCAAGACTTGAAAGAAGCAAGCCGTGAGTTATCGATTAACTACACGGACTTCATCGCAATGGCACATGAAGAGCTCAACTATATTAAGGTGTTTGTTGCTGATAAGACCGCACAATACGGTTGGTATGCCGCGATCGTTATTATGATCATCGGTACTGTTGCTTTATGCGCTCAGTAAACCAAACTGTGTATTAAATAAATTGTCTTAAAAGCTCAAGCGATAGGCCAATTTAGCCTGTTCTTTAACTAGAAAACAAATGGTTAACCTCATTTGTTTTCTAGTCTATAACCCCTTCACTCTCCCATCAGAGACAACAGATCCTGCGTCGCTTGTTTTGGGCTTTCAGCGTGGCATATCGCTGACACCAAAGCCAACCCATGAATGCCTGTCTTAACCAACGTCGGAATGTTCGACTCGTTGATTCCACCGATACCCACAATCGGCAACTTCGTTGTTTCCAACGCCATTTGAATGCCTTCATAACCCCAATGTTTCTTTAGATTCGTCTTGGTCGGTGTGGCAAAAAGCGCACTGAGGCCAATGTAATCGATCGGCAAGCTATCGGCTTCTTGTAGCTGTTGTTCAGTTTCAATCGATAACCCAAGAATCTTATCCGGACCAATCAACTGACGGGCTAACTCTGCAGGCATATCCGATTGCCCTAAGTGCAAACCATCGGCGTCGACAGCCAATGCAACGTCCACTCGGTCATTGATGATCAGCGGAACACCTGAGCCAACCAAAATCGACTTTACGGCTTGTGCTCGTTCAATGAAGGCTCTTACATCCCCATGTTTCTCTCTTACTTGAACCATAGTGACGCCACCCGCGACCGCTTGTTCAACCACAAACTTAAGCGTTTCTAAATCTTGCTGGTCATCCGTTACTAAATAGAGCTTATAAGGGTTCATATCGTACCTTTGGAGTCGATGTCTAAAATTGGCGTTGTACTATTTTACCGACAAATCACATCATGTGCATGGAAGTTAATACTAAATTAGCGCAATTACACACGCACCATCAAATACGCAACTCGTTGAAAGCATGCCGAAAAACCTGAACTTTTTAACTAAAGCGTTACTTATTACACAAAGTATTCACTTCAAGCATGCCCAGAACGCTGTTTTATGAAATACTCCGCTGTGAAGGAATCAGGTAAATATAGGGATAGTTATGCGCCACCTTTCTATAGCGCTCAAGATCAAGCTGGGTTATGCCATCTGCTTGCTCTTTTTCGTCATTTCAGGCTTTGTGAGTTACAAAGGTATCCAAACCTTGTCGAACGGCTTTAGCCAATACAGTGAGCTCAGCCAAAAAGCGACATTATCAAGCAACATTCAAGTGCACTTTCTTCAGATGCGTTTAGCTTCTGAACGTTACTTAGAGTCATTGGATGAACAGTACGAAACGAATTATCAATCAAGCAAACTTGCGATTGATGAACTGCTCAACAACTTAATCCAATCCACCACCAAAACCGATAGCCTAGCTAGCCTGCAATTAGTGCAAGACAGTGTGGCGGCGTTTGATGTGGCTTATGGGTCAATGAAACAGAGTGAGCTTCTCATTGACCAACTGGTCAACGTTGAGATGGTCCAACGAGAAACCAACGCACTGAAAGCTGCTCAGAGCTTGTTGTATGAGTCTTACAATAACAATGATCCAAACGCGAGCTTATACGCGGGCATGTTGATGGAGAATTTCCTCGCAGCCAAGATCACTGTACTGAGTTACTCAAACAACAACGACCTAAAAACCTATGAAGCGGGTAAAGATATCTTTGAATACGCGTTGCCAGGTATTGAAGGCGATATTGAATCTCTCAAATCATCGCCTTATCAAAGTGAGCTGATTGAAGACTTCTCAAACCAACGTGAAGCGTATGCAAAAGGCTTTGAGCAAGTTCATCAACAGATGCTTGAGAACACTCAAAGAACCGCTAGCCTTGCCTCTATTGGTGACAGCTTAGCTATCGCGGTAGCGGATGCTCAAAGTATTCTCGAGCAGCAGAAACAAGCACTCACGCCAGTACTGCAAGCCAGTGAAAAACGTTCAGTTCAAATCATCATCTTGCTAACGGGTGTCGCTTTAGTTATTGGCATGACGAGCGCCGTTTTGGTGACTCGCTCTATCACCAAAGGCATCGCACAAGTTAAACAGATCACCAATGAGCTTTCTCAGGGCAACCTGAATGTGGAAGTGAACATTGAGAGCAAAAATGAGATTGGTGAACTGCTGACTAATATGGAGATCACCATTGAATCTCTGCGCGATATTGTTGGCCAAGTGAACCGCTCTAGCGTGCGTATTGGTGAGATGTCGGAGTCGCTTAATCAAGTGACAAACAACAGCTCGACCAATGCAACACAATTGAACAGTGAAATGATCAATATCTCTTCTGCCGTTGATCAATTGGCTTCAAGCACATCAGAAATTGCGGCAAGTGCTAACCACGCGTCTCAAGTTGCTAACCAAGCAACCGAGAATGTCGCGATGGGACTCAAAGAAGTAGACAAAACACTGCATGAGATTGGCAGCGCCGATGAAAGCATGCAGGTCAGCAGCCAAAAAGTGACTGACCTCCACAAAGAGTCGATGAATATTGGTGCCATTCTTGAAGTAATCAAAGGCGTTTCTGAGCAAACCAACCTATTGGCATTGAACGCTGCCATTGAAGCCGCTCGTGCGGGTGAACAAGGTCGTGGGTTTGCGGTAGTGGCCGATGAAGTAAGAACCTTAGCTAAGCGTACTCAAGATTCTGCAAGCCAGATTGATGAACTCATCACCTCACTGCAACGTGGCGCTAAAGATGCGTTAGAGTCGATCAAAGAGAGCCACAGCACGGTTTCCGATGCTTCAACTCAGGCACAACAAGCCTCTCAGAACTTACATGTGATTAACCAACACATCCAAGATTTGAATCAAGCCAACAGCCAGATCGCAGTATCTGTCGACGAGCAAGATTGTCTGACCAAATCATTGGGTGAGAATGCACAAGGTGCAAACACCATCGCGCAAAGCAACCAAGAATCGGTCAGCAGCATTTCAGGTGCAGCGAGCGACTTGACTGAGGTTGCTCATCATCTAGAGAGCCAAGTAAATCGATTTAGAACCTAACCAATTGCTCATATAACGAGATAGCTAACACAACGACGAGTTAATACGGTTTTGAAGCACCAATAGAAAAGCCCTCAATACATATATGCTGAGGGCTTTTTAATAATCTACGAATGCAGATCTAGATTGAATCTACTGAACCTTCAAACGTTGAATCAACGTCTCTTCATCCAATTGATACAGCTCATCAAGTAAGTTCATCTGCAAGCTACCCGGGCCGCGTGAGTTCTCAGCGGCGATTTCACCAACCACACCTAATACCGCCGCTGCCGCTAAACCACTTTCATCTCCAACAGCCGCGAAAGCTCCCGTTAATGCAGTAAGAGTACAACCCATGCCGGTCACATACGGCATCATTGGATGACCATTGTTTAACGTAACAACGCTGTCTTTAGTGACAACGTAATCCGTCTCACCAGAAATCACCACATTCGCACCGTATTCAGCGACTAAGCATTGCGCTGCGCCTAATGCTGCATCACTGCTATCTAGCGCATCAACGCCTTTGCTCTGCGCTTGCTCACCCGCTAGCGCAATGATCTCCGACGCGTTGCCACGAATGATCAATTTATCCGCTAAACGGGCAATTTCACGAGAAGTCTCGGTACGCAGCGTACTTGCGCCACAGCCCACAGGGTCAAGAACCACAACCTTGCTGTTGGCATTCGCTTGTTCAACAGCAAAGCGCATTCTTGGCGTCCAAACACTGTCTAACGTGCCAATGTTAATCACAAGCGCGCCAGAGAAAGACATCATCTCAGCCAGTTCTTGCTGCGAGTGCGCCATGATAGGCGAAGCGCCAATCGCCAATAACGCATTGGCCGTGTTGTTCATCACGACGTAATTGGTGATGTTTACAACCAATGGCTTTTGCGCTCGCACATCGCGCAGTGATTGAATAATTTGTTCAGTTAGCATGGATAGATCCTTATTCGTTAGAAGTCACTTTAAACTGCTGATGAGTCATCAAGAGCGTTCAGCCCTTGCTGCCAAAAAGCCACTTCCATACGCGTTGCGGTTTTAAAGATATGAACGATGTTTTGACCGCGCTCGCTGTTGATATCAATTTCAGAAAGCAGCTGGTTGAAGTATTCCGCGCCCGTAGCCACGCCAGACTGGAACTCTTCACTGCCATACAGTTGCAGCCAACTTGCGTATGGGTTGCCTTCTAATACGGTATCGCTGCTTTCTAAAAGTGCTTTACCAATCACAGCGTAACCAATGGAACACGGAGCCAGTGCCGCATAAAGATCGACAAGATCCCCCGTCATACCCGCATCCAGAACGTAGCGCGTGTAAGCGACTGTACCGAAATCCTCGGGCTCGTTTTCCAAATCAGATTCAGTTAAACCCCACTGACTACAGTAAGTCACGTGGTGAGATATTTCAGAATCTAATAAAGCATGAACACTTGGCAGTGCACGACGCATATCCGCCAGTGTTTTTGCCTTGTAAATCGCCAACGCATAAGCGCGGGCATACTGTTTTAGAAACAGAAAATCTTGCTTCAGATAGTGCAGAAAACATGGTTGAGCGAGCGTGCCGTTTGCTAGCGTTTTAACAAAATCATGCTCTGTGTAGTCTTGCCAATCTTGTTGACAGGCTTGGATTAAGTCTTGGTATTTCATGAGATTCCTTAGTCAAAAGTCGGTACGTAGTCAGCGGCTTTTGGTAGTGATTTGATAATGCCTTTGTCGAACATGAACTGTGCGTAATCGTCGTAACGTTTTAGATCAACCGCTGAAGGGCGAAGTGCAAAACGAGTCAGCGTGTCATTCCATGCGCGTTGGTTAAGCTCGTTATTCAACGTATCTGGTGAGTACGCAACAAACTCGCCCCATGACTCTTGTGGGTGGTTCACAATGTAAGTTGTTGCTTGTTCCAATGCTTTGTTAAACGCTTTGATCGCTTCATCGTCGTGCTGCTTTGCGTTCGCCACAAAGATAAGCTCATCGTAAGCAGGAACACCGTGCTCTTCTGGGAAGAATGCCTTCGCTTTAAAGCCTTCAAGGGCTAGCTGGTTAGTTTCGAAATTACGTAAGCCACCCCAGATTGCATCTACCTTGCCCGATGCTAATGAAGACGACAGTGCCCAACCAACATTGATGGTTTGTACGTCTGAAAACGCAACATTTTCTTGAGCTAGCATGGTGCCGATGGTCGCTTCTTCGTTTCCTGCAATCGCAATACCGATCTTCTTACCCTTCAGATCCGCTAGCGAATCGTTCTTGCCGTTATCCAATACCATTAGCGTGTTCAGTGGCGTCGCGATAAGGGTTGATGCACGAACTAAAGGAAGACCCGCTGCCACATCCATGGTTAAACTTGGTTGGTAAGTTACCGCTAAATCAACCTTACCTGCTGCGACAAGTTTCGCTGGCGTGCTTGGGTCTGCTGGTTCTTGGATTTCAACCTCTAAGCCTTGGTCAGCAAAGTAACCACGCTCTTGAGCAATCACAATCGGGCCGTGGTTCGGGTTTACAAACCAATCCAACATCAATGTCAGTTTCTTTTGTTCAGAGTCCGCTAGAGCATGACCTGAAACTAACGAAGCAAGCAGTGCCACTGCACCTATCAATTTTGTATTTTTCACGGTTAACCTTTCCTTTTGAATATTATTATTGTGTTTATATACCCGTGATCAATGAAGGTGCTTGATTTTCGATAAAATCAGGATCATGCTAAGACCCATGAAAATTACACTGACTCCTCAACAAAAGCTGCAACTCGAGCAGATGCACGATTCTACTCG
>NZ_JACJFF010000055.1:0-35207 GCF_014164465.1 Vibrio sp. SG41-7
AGAATACCGGCCTGTCACGCCGGGGGTCGCGGGTTCGAGTCCCGTCCACTCCGCCACTTATTAGAAAAGCCCTGCTAGAAATAGCAGGGCTTTTTTACATCTCAAGAAAAGTGTTTTGCCCTTCGCTCGAATGACTCCCACAAAGGGTTTGCCTGAAGTTCGCAACCCCGTCCATTCCACTACTTATTAGAAAGCCTAGTCTGACGACTAGGCTTTCGTCGTTTCTGGGTTATGAGTTTTAACTCTTGGTTTTGACTTCCGTAAAAGGTTGTTTTGGTTAGTAATCGTTGAATCGACGATTGATTAGAAAGCTGTGTTAGCAATAGCCGGGGCTCTAACATGACAAATTATTTTTAATCAATAAGTTAGCAGGGGTTTTCTAAGTAGCGGTGGCTTCTTAATTACTCTGTTGAGTGATGATTAAGCCGTGCTTTAAACTTCGGAGTTTTGCTGTGTCTCAGAATTGATTTCGTCTAGAGTCTGAAACTCCGCTGCTATACATTCACTTCTTCAATCTTAAACCAATAGGTTGGTTACGGAGGTAGGCCAGATTTACGAGATCCAATACTTAGAGGTACATTACTGAAATGTAATTTTCATCCAATGATTCCAGTTGCTAAGCCCACTGTAATCTAGAGCTAATCTCTATCAAATGACAACTATTAAGAAATGTCTTTTCTTTCGGTACAAATCCAACCAAGCTATCTGATCGTTATTCCTTCAAAAATCTATATAAAGGTTGTCAGTCAGCTCAAATGGATTCTAAACAGCTTGTTTTATAATTGGCTAAAACTAGATATGGATAGACCTAAAGTATCTCTCAGTGTTTTGTAGGAAACCTTGCGGGTGATTTCATGAAGATTTAACCTCATGACTTAAAATCAGTACTTATAAAGCATTAATAGCATTTGAAAATCCATGATCAAGATGTGTGACTTATGGATTGTTACGAGCTAGGTAGGTCTTATTAAAAATGGACGGTGCTTCGGTCAGCAATAAGTTGGGTGTGGAGAAGGGATTTGGATGGAAGACTTTTACTACCATCTCTAGTGTTTGCTTATTAGTACTGAGGAAGTTATCTAAGGTAAACAGTAGATACAAAAAAGCCGATGCTAGACATCGGCTTAGTTTGAGTCGCTTTGAATTAAGCGGGCTGAACTAGAGCGAGCGCTTTACGAGAAACCTCGTGAGCTGCTTTCGTTAAGTTTTGCTTTTCTAGTGCATCAGATAGGTATCCGTAATCTGATACGTTTGAGCGAAGTGCTAGTGCTTTCTCGAAGTGGCCTTGTGCTTCCGCCCACTTCTGCTCTCTTAAGTAGAACTGAGCCAGCGCGCTGTGTGCTTCGGCATTACCACTGTCTTTACTGATTGCACGTTCTAGCATGACCACTACTGGGTGGTGATCGGCTAGATTCAACTCTGGAAGCAACATGTAGAGCTCATTTGAACCACTCTTCGCAATGTTCTCTTTGATCACTGTGAACGCTTCTGAGTCAGCTTTGCGAGCGATCAGTTGCTTCACAAAGCAAGATACGAGGTGCGAACTTTGTTTCTGCTTTCTTGAAAGCTTGTTCCAATGGCTGATTAAACCTTCGCTACCTTGTTGTTGAGCTACATCATGAAGTAATCCACATTGTGCTTTCTGTTCTAATTCACGTTGCTCATCAGCTGTTAGAAGCTTGTTCTTAACTAATTTAGGCGTTAACTCTAGTAATGGCTGCCATAACTTCAGTTGCAAGTAAGTAGCTTTTAACAAGCCAAGTACAGCAGTGTTATTAGGGTATGTGCCTTTTAGGGTTGAAAGTGTATCGAATGCAGCTTCGTAGTTTGACTCGCTGATTTGCTGTTTAGCTTTAGTTAGCTCAACCGCCAGTAGAGAGTCGTCCTGTTGGCTAGCAAGCTCGATATACTTATCTCGCTCACTTGTATTACCTTGTTCGTGTGCCGCTTGAGAAGCGACTAAATAACAAAGTAGAGGCATGTCGTGATGGTTAGCCCAACGAGTTACTTTCTTCTCCGCGCCTTTCCAGTCACCTTCAAGTAGCTTGATAATGCCTTCATTGGTATAACGACGAGAGCGCTTCAGCTTACGAACACTGAACCAATTCCAAGTTGTCGAGCTTGCGTACATAAGCTTTTTAAATAGGTACTCTAAGCCGAATAGAGCAGCTAGAAGAGCAATGACAAAAATAACCAGTGTTGTCACGCTCATCTCAATGGTCTTATTTGCTATCGAGATCAGGACATAACCTTGCTGACCTGAGAACTGGGTACCGACAACTAATCCGGCACCTAGAACGAGAAAAAGAAAAATCCAGCGAATCATTATTTCTCCTCCGTGGTCATAACGGTCACTTCACGACGTAGGCGCTCACGTATAACATCTGACAACTCATTTTGAGACTCAAGTTTTACAGGGTATTTCACAGAGATATTCTGCTCACTTAACTGTTTAATCGCCTTCTCAAATTCAATCACTGAGTTGTTATCTTGGTTTAGATACGCTTTCGACCATTCGCTCGCGGTATTAAGAGCTGCGCTATACAGTTCACCTTGTTCTTTGTAGACGGCGCGAATCGCGGTTTCTAATTTACCTTTGATGTTTTCACGCAGGTAGAAGTGCTGTTCAGGAGAGAGTAGAGGGATAACTTCGCCATCACGACTGCGGAAGGTGATGAAGTTTTCTGAGAAGTCTTTCATCGACGTCATCAGGTTGTTCTGCCAATCATTGATATCTTGCGATACCGCTTTTTTCTCAATAGCCGCAGCTTCTGGAAGAATCGCATTGGCAAGCGGCAGTGTATCGACTTGCTGTTGCAGGCTTGTGATACGCAGAACTAAGCCATCACGGTCGATCAGAGGAATAGTACGAAGCTTGGTAATGTCATTGGTCATTGATTGACGCAGTGACACTAAGCTCGGGTCATTCAGTGCTGCGATGCGTTGATCGGCACTTTCCATTAATTTGGTTGCACTAACGGCATCATGCTCTAGGAACAGTTTACGTCCTGCTAGTTTCACAAGGTAATCGGCTTCGGCAAGTAACCAGTCATTCGGTCGGCGACCTTTCACGTCAGCCACTGCTAACTGCAGGCTTTGAATGCTCTTTTGCTGTTGAGACTGCACGACCTGAGTTTTCTCCACCGCGTGTGAGGCTTCTTGGATAGTCTCTTGCTTGATGGTTTGTAGGTCTTTATTTACCGCAGATTGGGTATTTTGCAGTTGTGCTTGAAGAGTAGCGATTTGAGCCGAGTATTCAGCGCTCTTTTGCTGCATTTGAAATGCGATACCGCCACTGAAGATAATTGAAATAGCGATCGCAATAGCGCCTAGTTTGACACCGCGCTTACCTTGCTTTTCTGCTTTCTCTATTTGCTCTTTATGCTCAGCTTGAGGCTGCTCATTTTTAGCGGTATTTGAAGCAGAGGCATCAAGCTTCTGTTCAGGTTGTTTTGTCTCTGTAGAGTCAGCTTTTTCGTTTTCAACAACTACTGGCTGAGTATCTTGTTTCTTTTCAGGTTCAATATGCTCATTATTTTTTTTGCTTGTCATGCTTATTTCCTGTTTCTAGCTAGGGCCGGAGAGCAGCCAGTAATATTTGGTTCGTAGCACTGTGAGTATTGGTCACATTCGAGAAGCCGAGTTGTTGTGCTCGTTCTACAATGCGCTGGCTTGGGACAAATAGATGTCTTGTTGAAAGCCAAGCCAAATACTCATCAGGGGTAATTGAGCGGAGATACTCCAATTGTTCCTGACTAGTGATGACAACTTTGGACGTTTTTTTGTTTATCCATGTTTGATAGGTATTGTGGTCGCTAATAGGAATATATTCTCTACGGTAGGTCTCACAATAAGAGACTTGTGCACCTCGATTGAGTAAAGAATCTCGAATGAGCTCACGCCCACCATTTCCACGCAGTATCAAAATGGATTTATTATCTACGCCATTAAGTTCAGTAAGTTTGAGAAGATGTTCACTATCACTCACTTGGGGATAGTTTACTTTTTGTTTACTAACTTTGCTTAAAACGTGCGCAGTTTTTTGACCAACGCCAAGATAAAGCGGCGAAGTTGGCCAAATAGATGAAGTTTTCGAAAGGATGCTTTGGGCAGCGGTCACAGCGTGGTGACTGACTGCAATAATGATATCGCTGTTATTAAGCTGGGTGCTTAAATCCGATGAGTGTGGATTATCAACGATACGAATAAGCGGATGATGGATTGCTTGAATCCCTTCATCCGCTAGTTGTTGGCAAAGCGATTGTCCCTCTGAGCCGGGACGTGTCACCAACACTGTCATGGTTATTCTTGGTCAGCGTAGAGCTTGGTTAAGATTTCTCTCGCGCCATCATCCAGCAATTGATTTGCCAGAGTAACGCCAAGCGCTTCTGCATCTTTGCGAAGGCCAGAGATCTCACCACGAACCATTTTAGAACCATCTGGTTCGCCTACTAATGCACGTAGCCAGATATTATCGCCATCTAATAATGAGTAGCTGCCGATAGGAACCTGACAACCACCTTCTAGGGTAAGGTTCATTGCACGTTCGCAAAGTACACGATCAGCCGTGTCTTTATGATTCAGTGGTTCAAGGAGTTTAATCAGACGCTCGTCATCAAGGCGACACTCAATACCAACAGCGCCTTGGCCAACAGCAGGGAGAGACTGCTCTGGTTCGATGAAGCTACGAATACGCTCTTCTAGCTCTAGACGTTTAAGACCTGCAGCAGCGAGTACGATCGCATCGTATTGACCATCATCGAGTTTACCTAGACGAGTACCAACATTGCCGCGCAGTTCTTTGATGATGAGATCTGGGCGGTATTCTAGCAACTGACATTGACGACGCAGGCTACATGTACCCACGACAGCACCTTGTGGTAGCTCGTCGATGTTGTTGTAAGTATTTGAAACGAAAGCATCACGAGGGTCTTCACGTTCACAGATAGTTACTAGACCTAGACCTTCAGGGAAGTCGACCGGTACATCTTTCATTGAGTGAACGGCTAGGTCAGCACGACCTTCTAGCATGGCTACTTCGAGTTCTTTAACGAACAACCCTTTACCACCCACTTTAGCCAGCGGGGTATCTAGGATGATGTCACCTTTGGTCACCATAGTTACCAACTCAACCTCTAAACCAGGGTGAGCAGCTTGCAGCGCATCCCTTACAAAGTATGCCTGCCAAAGGGCAAGAGGGCTTTTTCTGGTCGCGATACGGATTGGTGCTGAATTTGTCATGGTGTTTCCGATATAGGTTCTGTAATAGGCTAATCCTACCATTGTGAGGCGAAAATTCTTACTGTTTGATCATTCCATGCTTTGATAGCTGAGGGATTTTCATGAGTTCACCAAAATAGTGTGATTGGTATCTCATTTGAAACATGGGCTATTATTAGAAATAGGTAATAAAGAGGACACTACGGCGCCGTGAGTTTAACTTTTTGTCATCAAGGCATTGGCCAGTATGACAGGTTCCTTTGCTTTACCATTAAGGGTAAAAGTGTTAAATTGATCACGTTTTGTTGCTCCTTTCGTTCAGTAACTAAACAGAAGTGCATTTAATCTCAAACCAAGGACTTACCTTGCAGGCTTACACTCAGACTTTGATTCAACGATTAGACAATCTTAATCAGCAGCGCATTGATCGTGCGTTGGCGTTGATGAATGTCCAAGGCCAGCGAGTTTTCAACCTTATTCCTGCACTACTTCACTTCAATCATCCCATGATGCCTGGTTATTATGACCAACAAGTTCCTTTTGGAATTCGTAGCTTCACGCCTAATGAATTCCAAAAGCAATTTGTCTCTGATACCGAATTAACGCTGGGTGGAAAACTCACCGAGGCTGCTGAACCGGCAATCCTGGGCTTGTACACCATGGGCAGTACTTCTTCTATTGGCCAAAGCACTTCAAGTGATCTCGATATCTGGGTGTGTGTTTCTCCGGATATGGATGGCGCATCTCGCGACAGCCTGACCAACAAATGTTTGTTGATTACCGACTGGGCTGAAACCTTAGGGGTTGAAGCTAACTTCTTCTTGATGGATGAACAGCGTTTCCGCTCAAACCATTCTGAAGAGATGACCGGTGATAACTGTGGTTCTTCACAGCACTTATTACTGCTTGATGAGTTCTATCGCTCTGCCGTTCGTTTGGCTGGCCAGCGTTTGTTGTGGCAAATAATTCCGCCAGAAATGGAAGAGTGTTACGACGAGTATGTCCAAGGCCTGTGTCAGGATGGTTATCTTGATTGCTCGCAGTGGATCGATTTCGGCAAGCTGAACCGCATCCCTGCTGAAGAGTACTTTGGTTCAAACCTATGGCAGCTCTATAAGAGTATCGACTCACCGTATAAATCGGTTTTGAAGGCGATCCTGTTAGAAGCTTATTCATGGGAATACCCAAACACCCAACTGCTGAGTATTGATACCAAGCGTCGCTTCTTCGCGGATGAACCGGATCTGTATGGCATGGATAGCTACTATCTGATGCTCGAGAAGGTAACGCGCTATCTAGAACGCATTAACGACCACACTCGATTGGACTTGGTGAGACGCTGTTTCTACCTTAAGACCCACGAGAAGTTGTCACGAGATGCGGGCATTGGTTCTGTTGCGTGGCGTCGTGAAGCCTTAACTGAGATGACTAAGTCTTGGAATTGGGGACATGAAACCATTGCTGAGCTCGATAACCGCCGTAACTGGAAGGTAGAGCAAGTTAAAGTGGTACACCATGCATTACTTGATGCCTTGATGCTGAGCTACCGCAATCTGATTCAATTTGCGCGTCGTAACGACATCACTTCGGCAATCAGCCCACAAGATATCAGTATCTTGGCTCGTAAGCTTTACGCTGCGTTTGAGGTGTTGCCGGGTAAAGTGACACTACTGAACCCACAAATCTCTCCTGATCTGCATGAACCAGACTTGAGCTTCATCGAAGTTCGTCAGGGTCAGTCGAATAAAGCCGGTTGGTACTTGTATAAGCAGCCACTGGTAGCGCATCGTATTCTTGGTCAGCCTTCTCTGGAACACCATGAGTACTTGAGTAAGTTGGTTGCTTGGTCGTTTTTTAATGGCTTGATTACCGAGTCGACGCGTTTGCACTCTGTGGTACGTGACGCTCAGATTGATATCGATAAGTTCTACCAAATGGTGAGCGACCTGCGTAATACCTTCTCTTTACGTAAGCGCCGCCCGAGTATGCAAGCTCTGGCGAGCCCGTGTGAAATAAGCCAACTGGCGATGTTCATCAACTTTGAAAGTGACCCAACTTCTGAATTAAGTGGTCGTGCGTTGAAGGTTGATCTTAAGAACGCCGATATCTTCAGTTTTGGTGAAGAAGGTAAGAGTTTAGTCGGAAGTGTTGATCTGGTTTATCGTAACTCTTGGCATGAAGTACGTACGCTTCATTTCCAAGGTGATACTGCAATGCTTGACGCGTTGAAGACGGTACTTGGTAAAATGCACCAAGATGCGTTACCGCCAGAATCGGTCGATGTGTTCTGTTACAGCAAAAACCTGCGTGGTGTGATGCGTAATATGGTGTATCAACTGCTTGCTGAGTGTATCGACTTACGATTGAAACCGATTGAGCCGGAGAAGCGCCGCCGCTTCAAGGCTATTCGTCTGGCAAACAAGATGTTTGGCCTGTTCTTTGAACGTCGTGGCGTTTCGGTGCAGATGCTGGAAAACTCGGTCGATTTCTATCGTAGTATCTCGACGAATAAGCTGAAGGGCTCACCTTTACTGATGCTCGATAAAGAGCAAGAGTATCAGCTACCAGAAGTGGTTGATGGTTTTGCGAGTGAAGGTTTAATTCAATTTTTCTTTGAGGATACCGACAAAGGTTTCAATATTTATGTATTGGACGAGTCGAATCAAGTTGAGGTGTATCACCAATACAGCGGTGAAAAAGATGAGATGATCGCGAGCGTGAATTCTTTCTACACTTCAGTAAAAGATGAGTCGAAGGTGTCATCTAAGTTGATTAATTTCAATCTACCTCAGTACTACCAAATTGTTCATCCTGAAGAAGGTCACTCTTACGTGGTGCCTTACCGTAATGATGCGACTTTAGCTTCTCGGAGCTCAAAGATAGTCAACATCTAGGCTTATTCTCGATAATTGATATTAAGAAAGGAGTGATTGATTCACTCCTTTTTGTTTTTTTACCAATAATTAGACCCAATTGATCTCTTCATCTGCGTGCTTTTCGCATTCTTCTTTGACCATCTCAAACAATTCCATACCCGTCTTTGAGCATGTCCATTTGTCATCAACTAGCTTGAAGTGAAAGCCACCAGATTTAGATGCTAACCAGATCTCACGCATTGGTTCTTGGCGGTTGATGATAATTTGGCTGCGATTTTCAAACTCCAGCGTCATCACGTTACCAGTCACTTCGTAATCAACATCTGCCTCTGATTCATCGATAGCTTCTTCGATGTTTTGCATCTGTATATCGACCAGTTGATGAAATTCCGTATCGTTCATCCTTTCTATCCTATTGCTTTTCTTGAGTGTGGTGCGATTATAGGGGGCATTGAGTCAATAATCACGATATGCAAAATGAAAAAATTAATTACCGCTCTGTTTATGGTGTCCGTTATTGGACTTTCTGGTTGTGGTCAAACGGGTCCGTTGTACGATCCTGATGAAGTTCAGCAGACTGAACAATCACAATAAGTGAAACACGCAGAAATCGTTATTTATAAGGGATAAGAACTTTGGATTACTTCAACTATCAGGAAGATGGCCAGCTTTGGGCTGAGGACGTCGCACTTTCACAACTAGCAGAGCAATATGGTACACCGCTGTATGTATATTCTCGTGCAACATTAGAACGCCACTGGAATGCGTTTGATTCGTCGGTTGGCGAGCATCCACACTTGGTGTGTTATGCCGTTAAAGCTAACTCGAACCTTGGCGTGTTGAATACTTTGGCTCGCATGGGCTCAGGTTTCGACATCGTTTCTGGCGGTGAGCTAGAGCGTGTGGTTGCTGCAGGTGGCGATCCGGCTAAAGTTGTGTTTTCTGGTGTCGGCAAAACAGCCGCTGAAATGAAGCGTGCGCTTGAGTTGAACATAAAATGTTTCAACGTAGAGTCTGAGCCAGAACTGGAGCGACTGAATAAAGTGGCTGGTGAGCTTGGTGTTAAAGCGCCGATTTCACTGCGTATCAACCCAGATGTTGATGCGAACACTCACCCTTACATTTCTACGGGTCTGCGTGATAACAAGTTCGGCATTGCCTTCGACCGTGCTCCTGCAGTTTATGCGTTTGCAAAAACACTCGATAACTTGTCTATCCACGGTATTGATTGCCACATCGGTTCCCAATTAACGGATATCGAACCTTTTATCGATGCCACTGATCGTCTGCTTGCACTGATCGACCAACTACGTGCCAATGATATCAACATCAAGCATCTTGATGTTGGTGGCGGTTTGGGCGTGGTTTACCGAGATGAATTACCACCACAACCTTCAGATTACGCGAAGGCTTTGTTGGCTCGTTTAGACAATCATTCTGATCTAGAGTTGATTTTCGAGCCTGGAAGAGCGATTGCTGCGAACGCTGGTGTATTATTAACGAAAGTTGAGTTCCTGAAGCCAACAGAGCATAAAAACTTTGCCATCATCGATGCGGCAATGAACGATCTAATGCGCCCAGCACTTTACCAAGCTTGGCAGGATATTGTGCCAGTGAGCCCGCGTCAGGGTGAAGCGGTGACTTACGATTTGGTTGGCCCTATCTGTGAGACGGGTGACTTCCTAGGTAAAGACCGTGACCTTGTTCTTGAAGAAGGCGATCTACTGGCCGTTCGTTCTGCTGGTGCTTATGGCTTCGCTATGTCATCTAACTACAACACTCGTTCGCGTGCGGCTGAAGTGATGGTTGATGGCGATAAAACTCATTTGGTTCGTCAGCGTGAAGAGCTTACGAGTCTGTGGGAACTTGAAAACATTCTTCCGGAGTAATTTTAAGCGTTATGCACTTCCACTTTTCTAAAATGCATGGTTTGGGCAATGATTTCATGGTCGTGGACTGCATTACTCAAAATATTTTCTTTTCTCCAGATTTGATCCGTCGTTTGGCGGATCGTCACACTGGTGTGGGCTTTGATCAGCTACTTGTGGTTGAGGCTCCCTATGATCCAGAAACCGACTTCCATTACCGCATATTCAATGCGGATGGCAGTGAGGTGGAGCAGTGTGGTAATGGTGCGCGTTGTTTTGCTCGATTCGTTCGCATGAAAGGCTTAACGAATAAGTACAGCATCAACGTGAGCACCAAGAAAGGTAAAATGGTTCTCAAGATTGAAGACAATGACCAGATCACTGTCAACATGGGCATTCCTGAGTTTGAACCTGGCAAAATCCCATTCAAGGCAAAGCAGCCTGAGAAGACGTATATCCTAAGAACGGATGTACATACCTTGTTCTGTGGTGCCGTAAGCATGGGTAACCCGCATGTGGTTACCGTTGTTGATGATGTCGACACTGCAGATGTGGAGACCTTAGGTCCGCTTCTTGAATCACATGAACGCTTCCCTGAGCGTGTTAATGCTGGCTTTATGCAAGTGATTAACCGTGAAGAGGTTCGCTTGCGTGTTTATGAACGCGGTGCGGGTGAAACTCAGGCGTGTGGCAGCGGTGCATGTGGCGCGGTTGCGGTTGGTATCAATCAAGGTTTGCTGGCTGAGAACGTGAAAGTTCGTCTACCTGGTGGTGATTTGCAGATTAGTTGGCAAGGTCCGGGTAAACCTCTGTTTATGACTGGTCCTGCAACCCATGTGTTTGATGGTCAACTTTCTTGCTAATAAACATTCATAACCAATAGATTCATAAAAATAAAGGATAGGTTTTGTCTTACGTTCAAGCCGACGCACTCACCGCAGAAGTGGTCGCGGAATATTTACGTGATAACCCAGATTTTTTCCAAGACAGGAAAGGTTTGGTTGATCGCCTTGCTATCAATAATGTTGAGCAGGGCGCTGTTTCTCTGGTGGAGGTTCAGCTTAAACGCCAACGCCACCGAATCGAAGAGCTAGAGGAAGAAATCACTGGCTTGATGTCGTTGGCAGCGAATAACGATAAAACCTTCTATGAATTTATGGATCTGCAAGCTCACGTGCTGAAATGCAGTGACTTTATGCAGGTTATCAAGGCTGTTGAACAAAAAGCGTTAGATTTAGGGTTGAAGGCTCATGTACGAATTCTCTCACAACCTGGCTTTTATAAGCTGAGTGAAGAGCGCTATTCGAAGTTTTCGCTCAACCATTTCAATGGTAAAGATGCTTATCTAGGGCGCTTGAGAAAAGCCGACAGACACGATTTGTTTGGTGATTTCCAAGTTCCAGAGCTAGGCTCTTATGTAGTACTACCACTTGCTAAGCAGTCTCCATTGGGTTTGCTTGCCTTTTCTAGTGAAGATGGCGGACATTTCCAACCTCATATGGATACGCTATTTTTACGCCATTTAGCACTTGTTGTGTCTCATTTGGCGGACACCTTACCTTGGCAGATAAATAATGAGCCTAGAGCCCAAAATACCTCTTCCTAACAGCCTTCAAAAGCCACTTTCTCGCTTCTATGAATATCTCAGAAGCGAGAAGGGACTCAGCCTACACACCCAACGTAATTACAAACAACAACTTGAAACTATGGCCGCTCATTTGGTCACACTTGGACTGAAAGATTGGGGCCAAGTAGACGCAGCGTGGGTAAGACAACTTGCCAGTAAAGGCATGCGTGAAGGAATGAAAGCGAGCAGTATTGCGACGCGCTTATCTTCATTACGCAGCTTCTTTGATTTCCTTGTGTTACGTGGCGAAATGACTGCAAACCCAGCCAAAGGGGTTTCTGCACCTCGCAAACAACGTCCTTTACCTAAAAATCTCGATGTCGATGAAGTCGGACAGTTGCTTGACGTGAATGAAGACGACCCATTATCGATTCGTGATCGAGCGATGATGGAGGTGATGTATGGTGCAGGTTTACGTCTCGCTGAACTGGTTGGCATCAATCTTAAAGATGTGCTGGGCCGGCAAGGCGAAATCCGAGTGATTGGTAAGGGCGACAAAGAACGCAAAGCGCCGTTTTCAGGACTGGCTAAAGAGTGGGTCGATAAATGGCTCAAAGTGCGCGGTGATCTTGCTTCTCCGGGAGAAAAGGCCCTGTTTGTGTCCAAGTTAGGGACCCGGATCTCTCATCGCAGTGTGCAAAAGCGCATGGAAGAGTGGGGTAAGAAGCAATCCGTCGCGAGTCATATTAGCCCGCATAAACTGCGTCACTCCTTTGCAACTCACGTGCTTGAATCGAGCCAGAATCTTCGTGCTGTCCAAGAGTTGTTGGGGCATGAAAACATCTCGACAACCCAAATTTATACTCACTTGGACTTCCAACACTTAGCTCAAGCGTACGATGAGGCTCACCCTCGAGCACGTAAGAAGAATAAAGATTAGATTAAAGGTTTTACTATGCGAATTTATCGAGGGTTGAAGCCCATCAAAGCCATGACCTTTGACTTGGATGACACCCTGTATGACAACTGGCCTGTAATCATGAAGGTAGAAAAAGAGATGGCGCAGTGGCTTTACCAAAAGCACCCAGTGTCGGCTTCTTTATCGCTTGAAAAGTGGCAGGACATTAAGCAGCAAGTCGCCTCTGAAAACCCAGCTTTAAAGCATGATGTTACCGTTTGGCGTGAAACACAGATTAAGAGTGGCTTACTGCAGTTGGGCTACTCTCAGCAGCAAGCTGAACAGGCAGCTCGTGAGGGGATAGAACATGCTTTGTGGTTGCGCAATCAAGTCGATGTTCCTCAAGAAACGCATCGAGTGATGGCAGAACTTAGCCAACGCATTCCTTTGGTTGCGATTACCAATGGCAATGTCGATCCACATAAAATTGGTTTAGGGCAGTATTTTCAACGAATTCTTAAAGCTGGCCCAAACGGTAGAGCAAAACCCTACCCAGATATGTTTGATAAAGCGCAGCAATACTTAGATGTTGATGCCATCAACATTCTTCATGTCGGCGATCATCTTAGAACGGATGTTTACGGAGCTAAGCAAAATGGCTTCCAAGCATGCTGGTTTAATGACATTGGTTCCAATTTATACCTCTCTTCGAAGGCGAGTGTGCTGCCTGATGTTGAAATAGAGCAACTTAGCGATCTTATGCGACTAATTTAAAGGCTTCTGTAAGCTTATTGTGTCGCATTTATGATATTGAATTGTTACATTAGTCGCAATTAAATGCCTGTTTAGGCTAGGATAATTGGCGACTACTTTTTATCGATTCATTTCAGTCATAGCAGTGGTTGCGGGTTCTTCACTTCACTCTATTTCGATCAAGGGTTGGCATGCAAACATTTACATTTCTCGCAAATACTGAGGAGCTATTTAAATCTCAATTTGATCAGCGAGAGTGGTGTGACAGCAAACAATATCTTATTCAACTTTTCTCTGCCCAATCTTCTGATGTGGCTCGTCGAATCGCGAGTGTTGCTCTCAATCGCCTAAGCAATGCCACCTTAATTGGCCAGAGTGCTCGTCATGTTATCTGTGACAATTGTCTTGAGAGTAGTTGTACCTTAATCATTATCAGTGAGTTTAATGAAACCCGTTTAACCTCCGCGGTTCAGCCTTTTACAGGTAACCCAAACCAAGACAGCCAAGAGCTCGCTTCTCAACTAGATCTCTCGAAAGATGCCAAAACGGTCATCAGCCTATGTGATCAGGTTGAAGGTCGTGATTACCCTATCTATAGCGCCTTTGAAAACCTACCCTATACATTGCCTGTTGCTGGTGGCTTGTGTCATGAGAATGAATACGGGCGTTGGGTTATGCATAACGAACAGACCTACCAACACGCTTGCGTGGCGGTGGCTCTGACTAACCCCAGATTGAAGGTTTGGTCAGATGCCTATTCTGAGTGGAACCCGATAGGGATGAAGCTGCGAGTGACTCACGCAGTGGGTAACCGTTTATATGCGTTGAATGACAAGCCGGCTATCGACGTATTCAAACATTACCTTGCTGATGGTAAAGATCTCCCTTTCAGTCAGTTGATGAGCTTTCCGCTTTATCGAGAGCTTGGCAGAAAGAAGGGCATATCGACACCGCTGCGCATTAATGATGATGGCAGTATCGAGTTTGATAGTCCTTGGCATGTCGGCGAAGAGGCACAGTTTTGTTATAACCATCCTTCTTTGACCGCAGAAAAAGTGCGTCACGGCGCTGAGATGCTTGCCATGCATCAGCCGGAATCGGTGATCATCTATAACTGCGTCTCTCGACTTGAATTCATCGACAGTAAACTTGAACTCAAGCCATTTGAGGGGATAGTAAATGCGTGCGGCGCATACTGCATGGGTGAGCTATACCGCAACGACGATCGCCAAGAGATACTGCATCACAGCCTCACCTATATTGCGATGAGAGAGTCGGACGAGATTAATGAGTTTCGTTGTGAAGATTTCCAGCGTGACTCAACGGTATCGCCACTGCTTAATCTCGTCAGAAATGCGGTGGCTGATCTCGACAGTATGAACACGCAGATGGAGAAAAAACTTCATCAACAGGCGCGCCGTTTAACCGAAAGTTACCGCATTGATTCTCGCACCGGGCTACCCAACCGTATCGTATTAAAAGAGCGCCTCAATACGATTCTCTTCAGTGAGCACTTACTGACGTTAAAGCTGACTAATTTCCATCAAGTTAACGAGAAATATGGTTACCAAGTGGGTGACCAGCTGTTACTTGATCTGTCTAATCATTTTGTCGAGCGATTACACCTTAGTGTGGCTAAGGAAGCTCAGGTGAAAGTAGAGCTGTTCAGCATTGGTGTCGGCGAATGGGCGATCATTTTTAACGCCAATGTTGGCTGCGATAAAATAGAGCAACGTTTCGTTGAATTTGCTGATGATATTGAGCACATCAATTTTGAGCCGTATGGCTTGGCTGATATTGATTATCTGTCAGTTTCTCTGTGTGGCGGCTTCGCTAGTCGTTGCGATTTCCTAACCGATAGTGGTGATGAGATCTTATTGAAAGCGATCGAAGCTCGACGTTATGGGGTCAGGAATAACACTCACATCACCAATGCTAAAGACATTCAGGTGAGTGAAGAAGATCGCAAAGAGCAGCTCGGCTGGCTGAGCTGTGTAAGTCGTGCGATTTTAGATCAGAACATCATCACTTATTCCCAGCCAATTGTGGCGTCCGGTACTCACGAAATGATTGGCCAAGAGTGCTTGGTCAGAATCATGGAGTCAGACGGTACCATTGTGCCACCAGGTAAGTTCTTACCTATCATTGCCGACACTCACCTTTACACTCGCCTCAGCCGACACATGATTAAGAACACCATAGGTTATATGGCGGATAAGCAAAGCCCATTTTCTATCAACCTATCCCCACAAGATTTGTTGAGCGACAAGACGCTTGAGGTACTCGAGACCGCCATCTGTGCTATGAACGATCCCACTCGACTTGGCCTAGAGGTTCTCGAGTCTGAGCAGATTAAAGATTACGGTCGCATGATTGAGGTGTGTGATCACTTCCGTGCTCTCGGGGCGAGAATCATTGTTGATGATTTTGGGTCTGGCTATTCCAATATTGATGAGATCATTAAGCTTGAGCCGCAGATTATCAAGCTCGACGGTAGTCTGATTCGCAACATCGACAAAGACCAAAAGCAAAGAAATATTGCCTCTCAGTTGGTTCGCTTATGTCAGGTGTTTAATGCGCAAACCGTCGCTGAATTTGTCCATAACCAACAGGTTTGTGAGATAGCAGAGCAAATGGGTGTCGATTATCTGCAAGGTTATTACTTTGGTGAACCTAAGCGACTGTTTTAGTTGTTAAAGCTTTCCGTATCCTATTGTGACTTGCTTTAAAAAGTGTTCCGCCGCTATTGGTGACTGTTTTGGGTGGAATCAATGATGTCTAACTAACGTCACATTATTTATAAGACGATCGTAAGTATTCCGTGCAAGCCTTATCTATAATAAGCACAATAACCAATCATTAACGTAACGATTAATGTGAATATGCAATCGACCTCTCTCCTGATACAAGATATAGAGCAAACCCAGCGTGAATTGCAAAAGATAGATTTTCATCAACATGAAGACCTACTGATTCAGGTGTTTTCTTCTTTCGAGAAAGGTTCGGTTTTGGCTGCCTGCCAAGTGATTCAAGCGACTTTCCCTAATGCTAGGCTGATTGGCTGTAGTGCAAACCACTACATCAGCCAAGGTGTCATCCTGCATCAAGGTCTCTATCTTATTGTCACTCGCTTCGATGCGACCTCTTATACTTGTGGCGTTGTCGAATACAGCAAGCAACCACTATTCGATAGTCAATCGATGTGGCAGCAGCTTGAGTGCAATACCAATACTCAAAGTATCATCTGTTTCGCGGATCGCTTGCAGATAAACAACCGCGACTTATTTTCAGCGTTTGAACAATCGAGATATTCATTACCGATCTGCGGAGGTGCATCGACCATCACAGATAATGGGCGATGGGTAATGCTAGATGGCATTTGCTATGAGAATGCCTATGTGATGTTGGCGCTGCACAGCGTTGAGCTCGCAACCACCAAGGGTTATTACACCGAGTGGAATCCTATTGGCCGCACCTTCCGTGTTACTGGTGCTCAAGATAACCGGTTAGCTGAATTGGATGGTATGCCTGTTCGCGATCTTTATAATCGCTACCTTGCTGATGGCCTCGAAGTACCTTTCGAGCAACTGCATAATTTCCCCTTGATGGTCGGTGACCCGAAAGAGCAAAACATTCACTTGCCACTCAAGGTGAGAGAATGTGGAGAGATAGAATTTAGTGGTCATTTTCAGATTGGTGATGAGGTCAGGTTTTGTTACGACCATCCTTCACTGACCTTGGAGCAGATCCGACTCGGTGTTCAACAGATTGCCTCTCATAAACCGGAGCAGTTTTTTATCTACAACTGCACCTCTCGTATCGATTTTATTGATGGTAACCAAGAAGTAGAAGTCTTCCAGAAGCTCGCAGACACCTATGGTGTGTACTGCATGGGAGAGCTCTATCAAGAGCGTGGCCAACAACGAATCCTGCATCATAGCCTCACGTATCTCGCGCTTAGAGAAGGTGAAGGCAAGGCTGTACAGCCATTAGAGACACAACCCGCGACCAATATATCACCTTTGTTTTCATTGATTCGAAATGCACTGCTTGATGTTGATGACATGAACAACAGCATGGCGAGTAAGATTCAGCAACAAGCCACCGCATTAACGGCGAGCTACCGAATTGATCGTCGCACTGGGCTACCCAATAGAAGTGTACTGCGTGAGAAGCTGTCACAAATGAGCTCTGACAGTCATTTGTTGGCTTTGAAGGTCACCACATTTGGTCAAATCAATGAGAAGTATGGTTATCGAGTAGGTGACAAACTTCTGCATGATCTGAGTGATTACTTTCAGAAAGCGCTGTGGCAGTTTTTTGATGAGGGTTGCCAGCTCTACAGTATTGGTATTGGTATTGGTGAGTGGGCGGTGGTGTTTAATAGTTGGGCCAGCCAAGAACACATTCATCAGCGTTTCTCTGAATTTTCAGACCAAACCGAGCATGTCAATTTTGAGCCGATGGGGCTACCCGATATCGATTATCTTTCGGTTTCAATCTGTGCGGGTGTCGCGAGTCGTCGAGATTTTCCTGCGACCTCGATTGATGACTTGTTACTGAAAGCGATTGAAGCTCGACGCAGTGCGGTGAGCCAGAATAAACATCTGGTGAGTGCCAAGACGTTAATTCAATTGGAGAAGCATCGCCAAGAGCAACTCGGCTGGCTGTCGTGTGTGAGCCGCGCAGTGCTCAATCAAAATATTGTTGCGTGCTCTCAACCTATTGTATTGGCGCATAGCCATCAGGTAGAAAGCTATGAGTGCTTAGTTCGAATTGAAGAGGATGGTCAGTTGATTGCGCCGGGTAAGTTCTTGCCAATCATTGAGGGAACTCATCTCTATACGCGTTTAAGTCGCCAGATGATAACGCGCACCTTCGATTTTATGAGTCAGCGAACCGATTCGTTCTCAATTAACTTGGCGCCACAAGATTTTAGCAATGAGAAAACCATTCTTCACCTTGAGCAAGCCATCAAAAAAATCAGTCACCCACAACGTATTGGCTTAGAGGTGTTAGAAACGGAACAAATTCAGGATTACGGTCGCTTGATCGAGGTGTGTAATCACTTCCGAGATCTTGGTGTGAATATTATTGTCGATGACTTTGGTTCAGGCTATTCGAACATTGATGAGATCTTGAAACTGGAACCACAAGTGATAAAGCTTGATGGCAGTTTAATTCGCAATATCGATAAGGATAAAAAGCAACGCAAAATAGCCCAACAGCTGGTGAGCTTATGTCAGATTCTGAATGCTAAGACGGTGGCGGAGTTCGTACATAATGAACAGGTGTGTCGAATCGCAGAAGACATGGGCGTCGATTACCTGCAAGGGTATTACTTTGGTCAACCTCAGCGTTTGTTTTGATGGAGCGAGCGTTTCACGTGAAACACTGGTTGGTTCAATAACGAAAGTACAATGTAAAAAGGGTGAGCTTATGGCTCACCCTTTTGTTTTTAGTATCGGTCCCGTCCTGAAATGTGTTTATTGCCCTCTCGCGCACCTGCTTGATCTATTTGAGGGCGTGGCCACATTTGTCGGCATGGAATACTTTAAGATACTGTTGGTAGTAGTCATTAATCAGTTTGGCAGATTCGCTTTCACCTAAAGATTTGAGTAACTCAATACCCACTTCGCAAGTACACAGATGGCCACTGTCTTGATTGCGGCGCAAGGTGTAAGAGGATTCGCTGGTGATGTCGAGGTGAACTTGTGGGACAGCTTGTAACCACGAGCTCTTGTTAAGCATCTTCTTCGCTTCTTGCCATGTGCCATCCAAGATGATGAATAGCGGTTTTCGACTCATGGCTTGGGTCATTACTGCTTGCTGACACTCGATGCTTTGATCACTCGGGAACAAAAGAAACGGTTGTCGTGTTTCATCTTCAAGCAGCGCCATTAGCTCGGCTGGTGGTGCTTTCCTTTGCCACACAATGAACTGACACTGCTCAAGGGATTGCTGAAGCAACTTTCCGGTGTTGGTGTCTCGCGACAGTTCATTCTCATGAGTCAGTAGTACAAGTTCGGTTTGGCTTTCAACCGTCGGTATTAGATGACAAACGCACTGGTGAGTGAAGCCACAACCATGGCAAGCTTGTTGGTTACTCATCTTTACAGCTTAACTCCACTTTGTGCAGGTGATACACCATCAGCAAACAAAACCACGTCGCTGATATCAGCATCATCTGCAACTGGAGCGACACTTGGGTTGAGTGGGTAGCTCACACCTGAATATGACAATGTGTGCTTCGCTGGTGTTGCACCGCCGCCGCTGACATTGAAGATCAGATCTTGCCAGCCGTGGTTTTGCGATTTACCTAAGCGTATATCGCCCTTAACCAGTGTCACTCGGCTATTGAAGCGCCAGTTATCTTGATGATTTTCAAAAATAAGCAGTGTACAGCCACCAGAGCCACACCAATCGAGCTGGGCAAACAGTTCTTCTTTACCATCGCCATTTAAGTCGTAGGTTAACCAGCGGTACTTAGTATTGTCTGGTGAGGTGTTATTGATCTTAAAGTATTCGCGGATCGCTTGGTCGACTTTTTGATCAAGTTGATCGCTGGAGTTCACCTGCTTTGCGGTTAGATCAACGTTAGCGGTGGTGTTGACTTGCGTTTGTGTATTCTTAGCTTCGAATAGCACCAGACCGCCATTGGCAATCGGGTAGACAACGTTGCCCACTTTCTCTTTTTCAGCGACCAGCTTGCCGCTATCGAGCGTGAAGATGCGCTCGGAGATTAAATACTGTTGCTGGTGGCGAGTCATAACCACTTGTACCTGATTTTGGTTCAGTTGCTGCCAGAAGCCTTGTTCAACAATAGAAGGGTCTCCATTGCTGTACGAGTATGTCGTAATGGCGCTGTGGTCATCGTTGAGCTCAAGGTTGATAGAGAATCCAGTGTTCTGCGTTGAGCTAGCGAAGTAGAGTCCGCTCCAGTCCAATGTTGGATCTTGGTTAGAGACCGTTGCACAGCCATTATAGTTACTGTTATTGAGGTTAAGCTTGGCATGCCATCCATAGATAGAATCGCTCATGCCGTCGCTGCAACTCTCTTTTGTAAGGTTGAGTTTGCCTTGCGCTGCTTTACCTTCTAATTGGTAATCACGATTGCTTGGTGTGGTGCGGCTTGATTCAATATCGAGGATCTGTGGCTGTTCGCCCATCTTAGTGTATTTGATCTGGTCTTTATCGAAGCTTGCTGACCAGAAGGGTTCATTGCCGAATACACGTGTTGAACGCAGGGGTTGGTCACAACGATCAGGGTTTTCTGCGGTGAGGATATTCACTTGATCAACCACGAAACGTGCCGTGAAATCTGCGTTATAACCTGTTTGGCTCGGTACGGTTAGATGACCAATCAGCTCGCCGTATAAGGCTTGGTAAGGTCTCGTTGAGAGCCCTTGTGCTTCTAATGCGAGTTCTGGCGTTAAATCTAACCAGTATTGTTGTTGGCTACCGCAAGGAGTGAAGGTTCGGCTTTCGTGGCCAACCACAACCTGACCACGCATGATGAAGGTTTGCGGTTGAATGCTCAGTGGCTCATCCAAGGTTGCTGGTGGTAGTTCTGGCTTTTGGGGGGCATCTGGCGCTGTGACACAGCCTTGTAGAGCGAATGCGACTAGCCATGTCACTGGGTTTTTTATTACCTTCATGTTATATCTTCCTCGGAGCAACCGTTAATTGGATTTATTATGGCATATTGGTTATTTAAAACAGAACCCGACACCTTCTCTATTCAGACTCTGAGAGTACAAAAAAACTCTTGTTGGGAGGGTGTACGCAACTATCAGGCTCGAAACATGATGCGCGATGACGTTAAGCTTGGAGACCTGGTGATGATATACCATTCATCATGTAAGAAAGTTGGCGTAGCGGGGATCGCTAAAGTAACCAGAGAAGCCTACCCAGACCATTTTCAATTCGATCCAGAAAGTGATTACTACGATGCCAAGTCTTCGCCAGACAACCCGCGTTGGATAATGGTGGATGTCGAGTTTGTGCGAGTGACTGAGCGCTTAATTCCTTTGGCAACGCTTAAAGCGATGCCTGAGCTAGCAGAAATGCCGTTGGTTAAACGGGGCAATCGCTTATCCATCATGCCAGTTACAGAGCAAGAGTGGCAGGCGATCTTAAGCAAAGAAGTGCTAGGTTCTCGTTAGCGTTAGAGAGAGCTTTTTACGTAAGGTTCAAAAAAGGCAGCCATTGGCTGCCTTTTTATTTATTCAGATCTTTTCGACGAGATTAGAGCAGGTGCTTTTCTAGGTAATGAGCAACGGCGTCGTCTGCGCTGCTGCCAATCACTTCATTGTCTGGCAAAGCTTTAAATACTTTCTCATGCGATGTACCCATCACTAAGCCTTTGCCTGCCATAGCCAGCATCTCGGCATCGTTCATTCCGTCACCAAAGGCAACACAGTTATCCAGTGTCAGGTTCAGTGATTTCGCAACAGCGTCTAGGGCGTGGCCTTTAGAAACTTCAGCGGCCATCACTTCTAAACACCAAGGCGTTGAAAAGGCGATGTTCAGCTTGTCGCCAAAAGCATCTCTTAGCTTTTGTTCAAACGTGACCAGATATTCGTGGTTGTGTTCTGGGTGAGTGAAAAAGACTTTCGCAATACCTTCGCTTGGTGCATTTTCTGCTTCAAAGCGCTTGTAGCTAAAGCCAGACTCACTGTGGAATTTTGCCAGCATTTCGTCTTCACGGTCCAGTAGCCAATCTTCATTCTGGTACATGTGAATAAAGAGGTTTGGATCTTGGCGAACAATATCGATAACAGGTTGAACGAGTTCCTGAGGCACGTTCTGGCTATACATCAGTTGATCGTTCTGGTCATGCACGCGTGCACCGTTTGAAGTGATCATGTACGCCGGAATACCTGCGATCTGACGAATACCCGCCACATCGACGTGGTGACGACCCGTAGCGAAGATAAAGGTATAACCTTGGTCGTGTAATTTCTTAAGTGTTAGCTTGGTAAAGTCGCTTAGCTGATGGTTGGGAGCCAAAAGCGTACCATCTAAATCAGAAGCAACAATTTTCACGGAATCTTTTAGTGCAGGAATACTCATTTAACCCTCATTGCAAAAATGCTTAACCAATATCGACGCTAGCCAACGCTAGAATCGTTTTAACTACAATATCTCTAGGTAGAAATTGTATGCCAATTTCATGCAAGAAAAGAGGGCAAAGCTCACTTACTTCTCTTCCTCTTTAGCGCTTATGTTCTTGGTCGGTTACTCAGCTTATTAGCTCTAGGCAAAAAACTGATTGATAGCATTCAGTGTTTGATTGCGATATTCGTCTTTCTCAAACAACACCTCATGCTTAGACCCTTCAATGGCCTTAAACTGGCAGGCTGAGTTGGTTTTCTTCAGTTTATTGATGAACTTCACTTGAGCGCTGTTGCTGACAATCTTCTCCTCTCCAGCTTGAATCAATAGCAGTGGGATCTTGATTTGACGAGTTTGTTGTATCGCCTGCTTGGCTGCCATTAACCCTTGCCATACCCAGCGAGTGCTTGGTCCGCCAACCTGCAAAGAAGGGGAGCCGTCATACAAGCAACGGAACCAGTGATAGCGTACCTTGCTGTGGCTGAGTAAGTTATTTTCGAAGGGCTTAGAGTAGTACGCTTGCTGCCCCGGGGCATAAGTCGGCTTAGCATAGAAAGCGGTGAGTACTTGTCCAACAACCATCGCGATGGGCTTGAAGTACCATTCAGTCTTAATCCCAAACATCGGAGCGCACAGAGTAACTTTGTCAAACGGGTGATCGGGATGAGTTTGTAGATAGCGAGTGGCTATGGTGCTGCCCATTGAGTGTGCCAGTAGGTAGCGATTGGAGTATCGGCTTAGGTCAAAACTGGCAATGACGTCAGACATATCTGAGGCGTAATCATCAAACTCATGAATGTGACCAATGTCAGAGTCTGTTACCATGCGTTCCGACTGGCCTTGACCTTGGTGGTCAAATGAATAAACGTCATAGCCTTGCTGATAAAAATCATAAAAGAGTTCTTGGTATTTCAAGCAACACTCAATGCGGCCATTTGAAATCACAATGGCTTTGGTGTGCGTTGGTGAGGTTAGGCTACACCAGTACAGCTTCTTTTTACCTGATGATGTGACATACCCATCTTTACGTTGTTGCCAAAGGGCAGGGATCGGGTGTTTAATCGCTTGCTCGAACTCAGGTTCTTGCGTGTACGAAAATGGGGCGGCACTGTGGTTTTCCATGGGAAATTACCTGAACTGATGCATGTGAGAGCTTTATCGCTACTAATGTTGTTAGATTAAAGAACTAGTAAGGAAATGCAAATGGATACTCATGTTTGGCTTGCTTATGTCGTCACGGCGATATTGTTTAGTTTGGCTCCGGGCTCTGGTACCGTTAACTCAATCAGCAATGGGCTAAGTTATGGCACCAAGAAGTCACTTGCGTCGATCGCCGGCTTACAGCTCGGTCTTGCATTCCACATCATGCTGGTGGGTGCCGGTATTGGTGCACTGGTGGCTCAATCTGCGTTGGCGTTCACCATCATCAAATGGGTAGGCGTGGTTTACCTTGTTTGGTTGGGTATTCAAAAATGGCGTGATAATTCTAGCTTGGTGGCTTCAGAAGAAAGCTCAACGCTATCGAGTGGTAAGCTGCTTAGAAATGCCGTGCTTATCAATCTAACTAACCCAAAATCTATCGTGTTTTTGGTGGCTTTGTTTCCTCAATTTATCGATCCTACACAACCGCAAGCACCGCAGTTATTAGTGCTAGGAGTTACAACCGTATTCATTGATAGTGTTGTTATGTTGGGTTACACCTCATTAGCTTCACAAATGGGACGTTTTATTCGTTCTGATCGTATAATGAGTAAGATAAATAAAATATTTGGTGGTATGTTCATGGGTTGCGGTGCCTTGCTTGCTGCCGCTAAAGCTTAGTAAAGCAATACAGTTATAGATAAATCAATAGAGTTATAGATAAATGACCGCTACCTACGTTGCTCGACAACCTATCTTAAACCGTAACAAGAACACGCTTGGTTATGAGCTGTTGTTTCGCGACGGAGAAAGGAATGCCTACCCAGCGCATATTGAGTCTAATCGAGCAACGTATCGTCTGATTGTTGAGAACTTCTTATCGGTTGGGCATAACCCTTCGATTCCATCTTCGCGCTGTTTTATTAATTTCCCTCATCAAAGCTTGATTCGTCGACTTCCTTTAGGCTTGCCGAAAGACAAGGTGGTGGTCGAGATTCTTGAAACCTGCCAACCGACGGATGAGCTGTTAGAAGCGGTCAAAGAGCTCTATCAAGCGGGGTACATGATTGCCCTAGATGATTTTACCTCTACGCCAGAATGGGAACGATTCCTTAAATACACGCATATTGTTAAGCTCGATATCATGCAAATGGGCTTGAATGAAGCGTGTGATTTGGTAAGAGCTCATCAAGGGAAGAAGTATAGTTTTCTTGCTGAGCGGGTTGAAACGGAACAAGAGTTCCAACAAGCGAAAGAAGCAGGGTTTAAGTTTTTCCAAGGCTATTTCTTTAGTAAGCCAGAAATCATAAAGACTAAGTATATTAGCCCAGAGCAAGTGATAGCGATGGAGCTATTCCAAGAGGTCTGTAAGCCGGATGTCGACTTCCAACGTGTTGAAAGCATCGTCGCGAAAGATATTGCCTTATCCTATAAGCTTCTGCGCTTTGTGAATACTATGTCACCCCGCCTTGAGGTCACCATCTCTTCATTTCGTCAGGCCTTGGTTTATTTAGGGCAAGAGAAATTGAAAATGTTTGTCTCGCTAGCAGTAGCGTCTTATGTCTCTGATAAAAAGCCCAAAGAGCTGTATGGCCTGTCTTTGCAGCGTGCGCAGTTTTGCCAACGGATGTCTCGTTACCAAGTATTTAAAGGGCATACTGAACAAGCCTTTATGATTGGTTTGTTCTCATTACTTGATGCGTTGCTCGATCTGTCGTTAGAGAACTTAATTGAACAATTACCGTTATGCACAAGTATTAAGGTCGCCTTGCTGCGCAGAGAAGGTCCATATGGCGCATTATTAGCGCTTGAAGAAAGTTTCGAACATGCTGATTGGCAAAAGATTGATGATCACTGTGCTGATCTAGGGTTGAACGTGGAACAAGTGAAAACAGAACTCACTGAAGCTCGACGCTGGAGCCATATTGTTACCAACAAACTCTGATATTCTTCGTTAAACTTTTATGACAATGAAAACGCACGCCTTGACGTGCGTTTTTTTATAACTAATATATATGCATATCCATATATGAGTATGTAGTTATGCTTCCTCACCAATTTTTTAAATTACTGTCTGATGAAACGCGAGTGCGTTGCTTAATGTTGATTGTGCGCCAAGAGTGCCTATCTGTTGGTGAGTTGACTCAGGCATTACAAGAAAGTCAGCCAAAGATTTCCCGCCATCTTGCGCAGTTGCGTTCAAATGGAATTTTAACTGACGTTCGCCAAGGGCAGTGGGTGTTCTACCGTCTGTCACAAGATTTACCGGGTTGGATGCTAAAGTTAATTGATGACCTTATCGCATCGAACTGTTTGAAAACTGAATACCAACAGGATATTGAGCGCCTAGAAGCCATGACTTCACGCCCTCAATGTTGCGTTTAATTCTTAATTTAAGTTTCACCACTAACTGAGAGAACACACAATGACAGTTAAAGTAGGTATTAATGGTTTTGGTCGTATCGGCCGTCTAGCACTTCGCGCAGCATTCGATTGGGCGGAAATTGAGTTTGTTCAAATTAACGATGTTGCTGGTGACACAACAACACTGGCTCACCTTCTAGAATTTGATTCGGTTCAAGGTCGTTGGAATCACGAAGTGGCTGTTGAAGGCGACGAGATGATCATCAACGGTCAACGTATCAAAACCACAAAAGAGCGTGACATTGATGCGATCGATTGGTCTGGTTGCGATGTTGTCCTTGAAGCGACGGGTGTTCACCGTAAGACATCTTTCCTAAACAAATACCTTGAGCAAGGTGTGAAGCGTGTTGTGGTATCGGCACCAGTAAAGGAAGAAGGCATTGCAAACATCGTAGTTGGTGTGAATGACGCTATCTTCGATCCAGCGGTACATAAGATTGTGACTGCGGCATCTTGTACGACTAACTGTCTTGCGCCTGTTGTGAAGGTGATTAACGAGAAGTTGGGTATCGAAAACGCAGCTTTCACCACTATTCACGATCTCACCAATACACAAACTATATTAGATGCGCCGCACAAAGACCTACGTCGTGCTCGTGCATGTGGTATGAGTCTTATCCCGACAACGACAGGCAGCGCTAAAGCGATTGTTGAGATTTTCCCGGAGCTTGAAAATCGTATTAATGGCCACGCGGTTCGTGTACCACTAGCTAACGCCTCTCTGACCGACATCATCTTCGAAGTGAAGCAAGACACCACTGCTGAAGAAGTCAACGCGATGCTGAAAGAAGCGTCTGAGAATGAACTGAAAGGCATTCTTGGCTTTGAAGAGCGTCCCCTAGTTTCTATCGATTACAAAGGTGACCAACGCTCAACAATTGTGGATGCACTATCAACGATGTTGGTCGGTAAGCGCATGGTTAAGATCTACGCTTGGTATGACAACGAGATGGGCTACGCGACACGTACCGCTGAGTTAGTTCGTACCGTTGGTTTAGCTTAAGCCTGCGTACTTAAGAAATAGTAGAATTTGGAGAATACATAATGACACATCCAACATGGCAACTAGACCTAGAGCAAGGTGCGTTAGTGCTTACTCCGTGCCCAGGCACAAAAGAAGCAACGCTTGATGCATCACTGGCTCAGCTAAAAGAGCAAGGCGTTGAAGCTATCGTGACAGCACTTGATGACCATGAGCTTGCAAGTAAAGACGTGGCGGCTCTTGGCGAAAAAACACGTGCACTAGGCATGCAATGGTTCCAGATAGAGATTGAAGACGACTGCGCGCCAGGCGCTGATTTTGCTGTGAAATGGCAAGCGGCTAGCCCTGAGCTACATAACATCGTTGATAACGGCGGCAAGGTTGCGATGCATTGCATGGGCGGTTCTGGCCGCACGGGCTTACTAGCTGCACACCTATTGCTAGAAAAGAACTGGGACATGAGCAAGATTGTTCAAGAGGTGCAGGCACTGCGTCCGGGCGCATTCACTAAGCCCATTCAGGTTGAATATATCAACGGCGTAGTTTCTGCGTAGCTCTTCATACTTGAACCTGCAGCGTTGTTAACTGCGCAAGTTCACCGGATCGCCGGCCGCCCTAATCACATAGAACACCTATGCTCATAGGGCTGAACTTGCTTGTTGCCTAGCTGCAACTCCAATTATTTTGAGTATAAGTTAAGTGGAAAGTAAGAATTAGAGCTTTTGGACACCTATGTTCTAAAAGCTCTTTTTGTTTAGATTGCAGAGATAGCGTTATGTTTTCAAATCTAAGTAAGAGCGTTCGCCAATATATGTTGGTGACTTTCAACTACTGGAACTTCACCATTACTGATGGTGCACTTCGTATGCTGGTGGTTCTGTATTTTTACGACCTTGGCTACAGTTCACTAGAAATCGCCTCATTGTTCCTTTTCTATGAATTCTTTGGTGTGGTGACCAACCTAATCGGTGGCTGGTTAGGGGCGCGTCTTGGCCTCAACAAGACCATGAACATCGGGTTAGGGATGCAAGTCGTCGCCTTGGGGATGCTCGCGGTGCCATCAGCCATGTTGACCATTCCTTGGGTAATGGCGGCGCAGGCTTTGTCTGGTATTGCTAAAGACCTCAATAAGATGAGTGCCAAGAGCTCGATTAAGACTCTGGTACCTGATGAACAGCAGGGTGCGCTTTATAAGTGGATAGCGATTCTGACCGGCTCTAAGAATGCGCTTAAAGGCGCAGGGTTCTTTATTGGTGGTTTGCTGCTTTCAACAATTGGTTTCCAATATGCAGTGCTTGCGATGGCTGCTGTACTGACATTAGTATTCATCGGCAGCTTGGTGAGCTTAGAAGCGGACATGGGTAAAGCTAAAACCAAACCTAAATTCAAACAGATCTTCTCTAAGTCTGAATCCATCAACATCCTATCTGCTGCGCGTATGTTCCTGTTTGGTGCTCGTGATGTGTGGTTTGTGATTGCTTTGCCGATTTACCTCGGCAGCGTGTTTGGATGGGATCACTCATGGGTGGGTGGCTTCTTAGCGGCTTGGACCATCGCATACGGCTTTGTGCAGGGCATTGCGCCTAAGATTACAGGTAAAGCACAAGGCAAGGTGCCAGATGGCCATGCCGCGTTGTTATGGGCAGGTGCGTTGGCTATCGTGACCGCCGGTATTGCCTATGCGGTGCAAATTGGCTGGCAACCCGAGTTCGTTATTATCGGTGGCTTGATGGTGTTTGGTGCCATCTTTGCGGTGAACTCATCACTTCACTCATATTTGATTGTGAGTTATGCGAAAGGCGATGGTGTTTCTCTTGATGTCGGTTTCTACTACATGGCAAACGCGATGGGCCGTTTGATTGGTACTATCTTGTCAGGGTTGGTATTCCAAATGGCGGGTTTGTCTGCGTGTCTGTGGGTATCTTTTGCGTTCTTAGCGATAACGACGGTGATCTCTCTGCGTTTACCCAAAGTGCCGCAAATCTCAGCGGCATAAGCTTCAACCGCATGAGCCTCACTTGTAAGAGTGAAAGTCGAATAAGCTTAAGCCGGACGAGCTAAATTCGCGATAAGCCTCTCCTTTAACACTAAGCTGACTTGGTATTTATTCCGGTCAGCTTTTTTATTGCTATAGTAGAATGATTGAATATTAATCAGGCATTTACATGAAGCAGCGAATTCTCTTTTTTGATTTAGCACGATGTGTCGCGGCCATAGCAGTTATCGCGATTCATGTTTTGGCGCCTTATCGGAATGAATTAGGCACCATTCCTTTCGGTGAGTGGCTGACCGCCATTACGGTGAACGGTTTTAGTCGTTGGGCGGTGCCGGTGTTCATATTGATTACTGGTGCTCTGATGTTGAGTGATCAGCGCCCGTTTGACGCCAAGTACTACCTCAAGCGTCGTCTGGGTAAGGTGCTGATCCCTTTCATTGTCTGGTCGCTGTTCTATACCTACCTATCGGGTTGGTCTGCGATGGGCTTTGATGCTGACGTTAGTTGGGATGTGCTACTCAATAGCTATCATCACTATACCTACTATCACCTTGGCTTCTTTTATTACTTTATCCCACTCTACTTTGTGATTCCTTTTTTACAGATCATGGTCAGAAAGTACGGTGATAGATCGGTCTATGCCTTTACGGCGGTATGGTTGTTCACAACATTACTGTTCTTATTGAAAATCGATGGCCCTTGGAGTCATGAGTTGTGGTTGTACACCGGGTACTTACCATTGGGTTACTTGCTGTATAAGATTGTTCCACTTAATAAGATGACTGTCGGCGTGAGTGTGTTACTTGGTGGGTTAGCGTTACTGACCACGGTTTACATGGTGGTTGATGCAAGCTTGGTAGCAGAAGAGTACACGGTAGGGCGTTGGTTATCTTACAAGACGTTGAATACCGTATTAGCGGCGAGCATGGTGTTCATGGTGTGCCGTTACTATGGTGAAGGCTTGTCTGAGAAGAGCAATCAAGTGGTTGGTTTTATCAGTAAACACAGTTTAGGTATTTATCTGCTGCACCCGATTTTCTTGTGGCCAATGAAAGAGTTCGGTTGGTACCAAGGGCACCCTGCTTGGGTTATTCCATTATGGATCGTGATCAGCGGAGCTGGTGCGTTATGGATGAGCTGGTTGGTTTCTAAGTCAGAGAAAACGAGTTGGTTATTGCCTTAGCGGTGAGTGCTAAGGCTTTTTGATGGGTTGCTTAGAAGAGACAGTTGAGGCAGCTAGGGTTAGCGCTTCAACGCAAAGTGTAAGAACTTATCGCCTTGGTAGGTTAAGGTTCCTTTGTCGCCAGGGTTAAGGGCGTGGAAGTAGTGGATGCCGACTTGGAATTCTCGTTTTGGACCAACGACACCACGTTGAACGTAAATCCAGTACTCTTGATCTTCTTGCCCAGGTTCTGCGTCAGGAAGGTCGATGGATTGTTTGTCTAACACCGTGACATTCACTTTCTTTTCTGGCGCATTTTCACCTTGCGAGTGTTTTCGATAGAAACCAATAAATACCCAAGCCGCTAGACCAGCAAGTGCAAAGATGGCAAAAAAGAGTGAATTAGGCATATAACCTCCATGTAGTCGTGATGGTTATTCTAGTCTTTCAAGCAATAGGGATATGTGTTTAAAGCTGTTATTCGTGAACTGTTGTAAGCCAAGCTGATTATTTTTCGGCAGACATCACATTTAGTGGCTTGTTTGGGATAAAGCATTGTTATTTATTGTCTCTTTCTCACGTAAATATCAGTAAATTTGTATAAAAATAAGGGAATGCTCGACTAGAATTATAGTGTGGAGTGGGAGGGCCAAGATGACCGATATTGAAAAAGTGGTGACAAGAACTCGCAATATAGAGAAGTTATTGAGGCTTCAATATCATGCCGAAGGCGAAGGATTGCATGAGCTTGTAACAAGCTGTGAAGAAAGGCTACCGCACGATATGGTGAGCAAGCTGCGTTATATCGCAACGTGTCGTAATAAGGTAGTCAATGAACATGAGGCTAAGTTGGAAGACCAACATAAGTTCATCATGATGTGTAACGACTGTGAGAAGGAGCTGACTCCACGTAGTGGTCGTTTTATCTGGCGAGTTGCGATCTTACTGATGATGGCAATGACTTTAGCAGCCGCGGGTTTCTATTATGCGAACTGGGATGTGCTAACACTGCATCTGTTTTCGAAGTGAAAAAATTGAACAAAAAAGGGACGCTCATGGCGTCCCTTTTTTTATTTGTAACTTGCTTAGTACATCATCGGTAGTGTCATTAGACCTACAACTACCGCGATCATTACAAGTCCTTGTCTTTGCGAAGATGAAATCATAACACTACTCCTAAATTTGGTTGTCTCTCGCTATGTTTTAAAGAATAGCACTACTTATAGGTTTAGATCAAGAATTACTTTCGAAAGCTTTAAAAGTAGTAGAAAACTATTGGTTTTTGGCTTGTTTGGGTGTGTTTAACTGTGTCTTTTGGTGTGTTCTTATTTTATACGTTGTGCTTCATGTTTATCCATTTTTGATTTAAGTTGTTGTTTTTTAATGGTCATTTTGTGTAATTTATATTGTTAAAGGTTGTTAAACTGTATTAATAGGGGTTGGTGGTTTCTGGCTTTGATTTTGTTCTGTTTTAAATTTTTCGGATTGATTTTTGTAGGAATTTTTACAGAGGACTTGAAAAAACCTGACAAAGTTGGGTTTTAAGAAAGCAAGCCACTTACTTTGTAAGTCTAGAGTGATGTGGTGTTTTCATTCCCCTGTTAACTCTGGATTTGTTTGTTTAAGTTATTGTTATAATTGATCTTAAGTGCAGTGTTTTTTAAATTTTCAAGTGTGGTATTTGATGATATATGGGGGTTTTATAAGGAGTCTATAGGTTAGAAGTGACTAAAATTCAAGTCTGGACGCTCTAATGCCAATTTAAATAAGTTTGTCGATGAATCGCTCTAGTTTTAAAAGAATAGCCATAGTCATCATAGTAATTGTTACGACTTCAATCTAAAGAGGCTCTTTTTAGTGGAAGCGTAATCAAGATCCAATTTTGAGGGGCTGAGGCTTTACATCAACACTCGTGTGCCTAGACTGGCGACGATTTAAAGCAATGGGGCAAATGGTATGTGGAGTTGGTTGGCGGTTTCCTTATCTGGTATCGGAGCAATAGCAGGAACGAAACATGGACATATCGGTCAGGCCTTGTCGTATAAGGTATTTACCTTTGTATTATTGGCGACCATTGCTTTAACTCAATCTGTCGTTGCTGACTTTACCTATTGGATAGTCGCTGGGTTGGCGATCTCTGCAATCGCAGATGTCCTTCATACGGTTACTCAAAAACGTCCTCTGCATTTTGTGTGCTTCTTATTGGCTCAGCTCTGTTACAGCAAAGCATTTTGGTTACAGCTATCAGGAGAAATGGTCTGGTGGTTGTTCGCGCTTCTATTAGCGGCTTGTGTCGTTGCTTTCTTCTTACTTCTGCCTCGCTTAGACAAACTCGTCTTTCCTGTGGTTATCATGGGTATCGTGCTTATTCAGCTTGCATGGGCTTCTGGTGAGCTCTGGTTGCTTGATCCTCAATTGTCACATGCGGTTGGTTTTGCTGGCTGTAGCGTGTTACTACTTTCGGCCCTGGCGTATGCGCTAAATTTCTATCGTAGCCCAATTAAGGGTGCCTACTTTTGGGTGACGGGCAGTTACTTTCTCGCGCACGCTCTCATTGTTGCTTCCCTTACCATTTAGGGTAGAGCTCGCTTAACTCTGAGCTACATCAAGGCAGCTAAGATGAAAGTAGGTACTCTACGTCTACTTCATTAAACATGAGATAGAGTTATGACTACCGAAATTCATGCACACAACGTTTTAAACCTACTGAGTGAAAAGCCCCTGACTCGTGAAGAGTTGACGCAAGAGCTCGCTCAAACTTACGGCGCAGAAGCTCGCTTCCATACGTGTAAGCTAAATGGTCTGGATTTGGATGGCTTGCTGAAATTTTTCCTGAAGATGGAAAAGGTCGTGGTTATTGATGACAAACTTTGCACCAATCGCGAACGTGTGTGTAACCACTAATCTCGAGTAACAACTGGTTTTTTGAGCCTTTTGGCTTTTATAGATAAGAAGAGTGGATGCGACGTTTTGGCTTCACTCTTAAATTATCTTTTTACTTTTCTCCTTTCTATTTGCTCTCGAAAAATTCCCTTCTAATTACATAAGTTAATCCTTTTATTACTGCGTTCGAAAATCAATGTTGAGGCTGCTATACTCCGCGCACTTACGCTTTTCGAGACAAACTTATGGAAATTTTATCTGCAGCAACCATGCTGTTTCTTATTATGGACCCGCTTGGCAATCTACCAATCGTGCTCTCTATCCTTAAGCATATTGATCCGAAGCGTCGCCGTATTGTTCTTGTTCGTGAACTGATGTTTGCACTGATTATCCTGCTGTTGTTCTTGTTTGCTGGCCAAAGCATTATGAACTTCCTGCACGTACAGCCTGAAACCCTGAGTATCTCTGGTGGTATTATTCTGTTCATCATCGCGATTAAGATGATTTTCCCAAGTGCGGGCAGTATTACCGGCCTAGCGGCGGGTGAAGAACCGTTTATCGTGCCAATGGCGATCCCTATGATTGCAGGACCGTCGGTGATTGCTGCATTGATTCTGTTGTCGACACAGCACCCTGACAACATGTTAGAGCTGTCAGGTGCGGTGATGCTGGCTTGGGGCGCGACCTTCTTTATTCTGATGTTTAATGGTTTCTTCCTGCGAGTGCTGGGTGAGCGAGGCCTTAAAGCCATCGAACGCTTGATGGGCTTGTTGCTGGTTATGTTGTCGACGCAAATGTTCCTAGATGGTGTAAAAGGCTACATGGGCTAACATCAGTATCATTGCTGAATAAAAAAAACGCCGCTCAAATGAGCGGCGTTCTTGTATTTAATGTTTCTGTCATGATGTTTTCTGTAGCTAAGCGTTTTATATCTGAGCTTAAGCTTGATTACATCATGTGCTTGCGTCGGATATCGAGGAGGGCAAAGACTCCGAAAATCAATATTGACCACTTCTCCCAACGTGACATTTCGATCTTATCGCCGAATGCACCGATAAAAATCAGCATCTGCAGGCCGTGCATGAAGAACAAGAACGCTGTCATGATATAAAGCGCAATCGCAGCATTACCCGGGAATGGGTAGAAAATATTTACGATTAAGATAAACCAAACAAAGGCGATGGCTACTTTTGCTAGTGGAAGTAAGAACTTCATTTAATAACTCCTATTCTTCAGTGGTTCGATTAAACAGTCGGTAGCTAGACTGGCCAGTGGTCTTATCGCGATGCAATTCCCAGTTCTCTGGCATAGCCTCAAGCTGCAGCTCTTTTTCTGTCTCGACGTAAATGATGGCGTTGTCTGCCAACCAGCCATTGCTCTCAAGCAGTTGTACAGTTTCTGCAAGTAAGCCTTTACGAAATGGTGGATCAAGGAAAACCATATCGTAAGGAGTGCCTGGCTTCTTAAGGAAAGAGATAGCATCAGTATTCACGACATTGATGTTGTCTGCCTTAAGCTCTTTCGCGTTATCAGAAAGCTGTTTGGCTGCCTTTTGATTCATTTCGAGCAGTGTCACCATTTTTGCTTGGCGAGAAGCTGCTTCAAAACCTAGACCGCCAGAACCGGCAAATACATCCAAGCAAGTTGAATGTGGGATATCTTGAGCCACCCAGTTAAAGAGTGTCTCTTTTACTCGGTCAATGGTTGGGCGTAATCCTTCTAAATCATGAACAGGCAGCTTTCTACCTCTCCATGAGCCACTAATAATTCGAACAAAGCCTCCGGATGGCTTTTTTTGTGATGTGTTTTGCTGGCGACGTCTTACCATAGATTTTTTGACCGCTAATAAAGTGATACTATACCGAGCCCAATTTAAGTGGGTTCGAGTATTAAATAAATTTGCAATGACAAAGTGTATCAAGCTAAAAGCAAACTTATCACTGCTTTGTCATTTTTCTTTACTATTCGTTTGTACAAGCTTGTATTGTATAACAATAGCAAAGAGTCGACGTGTATTAAGTCAATACAGCTAATTAGTAGATCTAGGAAACTCCTCTGATGACGGAAAAAAAGAAGCGCGGATTATTATCGTGGCTTGGTTTTGGTGACGAAGAACAAAGCCCAAAAACTCAGAATGAAGCGAACGTAGAAAACGTTGAAGATCAAACTGAAGTTGAATCACAAGTTGAGGCTGAACAGGTCGCGCCTGAAGCTGCTAAGCCAACTGAATCTAAGTCAGTTGAATCTGAGCAAGCGCTTGAAGAGACTGAACAAGAGCAGCAACCTGTCGCAGCAGAAGCAGAAGCAGAAGCAGAAGCAGA
>NZ_JACJFF010000056.1:0-35153 GCF_014164465.1 Vibrio sp. SG41-7
CGAAAAGAGTCATAATCAGTACAAGTTAAAGAATAGTTAACTCTCTTGATCATTGATCCTAGGATCAGTTCCCTTAATCAAATTAATTGCTCAATATGCGAACAATCTGTGTAGATGCCTATGCCTCTAATGGCATAAAATATAATCGTTTGTATTTATCGTTATAATCTATAAAACCTATTAACCGGCCAACTTAGAAACCACGATGTGACACACTGATTAGCTCAGTATCTTTCTTCCTAGCTTTAGCGTCGCTGCTATATTTCTTGCTGCTCTGGTTAGATTCACTTCTGCCTCTTGCAGTACCTGATTGAGTGGTTGAGGAGAACGAACCGTCCCGAACAAGCTGCTCATTTCATCATATAAGGCTTCGACTTCAGTACCTAAAGACCCTGCAATTCCTATGGTGGGAATGCCTTGGAGGCTTGCTCGCTTAGCAATTCCGTAAGGTGTTTTGCCTTGCAGAGTCTGATTGTCCATCTGCCCTTCGCCAGTAATCACAAGGTCAGCACCTTTCAACACGTCATCGGCTTGTAAAACATCCAGTACCATCTCAATACCGGGTTTGATTTGCATGTTAAATAGCAAACCAAGCCCCATCGGTGTGCCACCAGCCGCGCCATAACCCACCCGCTTGTGAACAGGGTCATCACCACCAACACAACCTTGCTTTTCTGCGATTTGAGCAAAATTCGCTAGCGCCTTATCAAGCAGTAAGACTTGTTCAGGTGTCGCCCCTTTTTGTGGGCCGAATATATGGCTGGCACCGTTATCACCACACAACGGGTTATCCACATCACACGCGACGATTAACTCTATATCAGCACAGCGTGAATCTAAGCCGGTAAGATCTATTGATGCGAGCTCTGCAAGTGTAGCACCACCTCTGCCAAGCTCTTGTCCATTATCATCTTGCCCTTTACTATCTAACAAACGCCCACCTAGAGCTTGAACAATACCTGCACCGCCATCGTTAGTCGCACTGCCACCCAATCCAAGAATGATGGTTTGAGCACCCTGCTCTATTGCTTCTAATATCAGTTGCCCTGTGCCGAATGAAGAAGCAATCAACGGAACACGCTGCTCTGGTTTCAATAAATCCAAGCCCGATGCAGCAGCTATTTCAATCAATGCCGTTTTGTTCGGGTTGCGATCGGATGGTTCAAGCATCGCCCATTCAGCATTAATCAATGCTCCCAACGGCCCTTCAACTTGATGGATTCGCTTTTGCCCTGCTAAGCCTTGCAGCAAAACATCTACCGTACCTTCACCACCATCAGCCAAAGGCAATGTTACGTATTCAGCGTCTGGGAAGATTTCACGAAAGCCCTTTTCAATGCACGCCGCCACCGATACAGCCGATAAAGATTCTTTAAACGAGTCTGGTGCAATAACAATTTTCATACTGAGAGATCCAAAAGAATATTAATTTTGATGAGTGCCGATCCAAAAATGCCCCTATTGAAGATCAGCAAGCCAATCACTTAATAGGGGCAGTATATAAAGGTAAGCAGTATTAGTTAGTAACGGCTGTCTTTACTTGTGATTTCTCTTTGCTTTTTAGCCACACGAATACAGCACCTAGAACCGCAATTGGAATCAGTGGGTCGATCAACGTACCGCCTTTACCAAACACTAAGTTTAGAATCATGATGATGCTTGCACCAATCGCCCATGCGATAGTTGAAGACACAGACCAGATCTTAATTTGGTCAGCAAGTTCAGTAATACCTAACGTACGGTTGATGATGTGGAAGTACGAATCGTTCAAATGAGAGAAGCCAACCGGGCCTACCGCACATGCAAGTGCTACGAATACTGGGTCTAGACCTAACGTTTCAACCAATGGCAGCGTCATCGTTGCTGCAACCATCATAGATGCCGTTGCTGAACCTTGGATTAGACGAAGCATTGAAGCAATGGCTAGTGGTACAAGTAGAGGTGGAATGCCGCTGCTCGCGATAGCTTCTGCAACTTGAGGACCAGCACCAGATGCTTTAAGAACAGCACCCATAGCACCACCACAGCCAGTTACTACAAGAATTAGACCTGTTGTAGATAACGCGTCATCCATTGAGCTAACCATGTCTTTACGCTCAATGTGACGAGTAAGACCGTATAGCGCCATAAGAACACCGATACCAACAGCAACCACTGGGTTACCAATTAGTGAAATAACGGTATGCATTGCAGTGTCACCTTGGCCAACAAGCGTGTTGATTAAGATGAATGCGATTGGCAGAAGGATTGGACCAAATGATAAGAAGTTACTTGGTAGTTCTTTGTCGTCTGTCTCTTTTACTTTCTCAAGGTTTGCCCAATCAGCTTGATTAGTGATCCATGTTTCACCATTTGGTACGCGGTAGTATTCGTTACCTACACGACGGATGTAAATCATAGATAGTAGCATCATAGGAACAGATACCATCAAGCCCCACAGCATGTATTCACCTAGGTCGACGCCAAGAATACCGGCTACTGCAACTGGGCCTGGTGTTGGTGGCACAAGTGCGTGAGTAATCAGTAGACCTAGAGCTAGGGTAACGCCTAAACCAACGGCTGATTTACCCGTGTCTCGTGAAATTGCGCGAACAAGAGAGTGTAAGATGATGTACGCAGAGTCACAGAAAACTGGTATAGCGACAAGCACCCCTGTAAAACCTAGCGCTAAGTCTTCACGACCTTTACCACACAGCTTTACAAACGTTTTTGCCATTCGAACAGCGGCTCCAGAGCGTTCGAAACACGCGCCCATGATAACGCCGAACGCGATGATCAAACCAATACCACCAAGCACGCCACCAAAACCAGCTTTAATTGCATCAATCAACTCTGTTGGCGCCATACCCGCAAAAAGACCCATGATGATACTTGCAATAACCATAGCAAGTGCGACTGGGATTCTCGTTTTAATAATCATACCCATCATGGCTAAGATGCCAATTACGATGCCTATCAGTGCTCCATCCATTTTTATATTCCTTTTGTCTCTTTCTTCATTTTTATGAAAATTGTAGGGTGGTGCATATAGGTGATATCGGGATCACCTATTGCACTTAATCGTTATGTGTTGGCTTACCTGTAAGCCGTGTTATCTAAATCAGTTTTTACTTTTATGGTTCGTTACATATAAACGCCATTCACACCGCGCTATAAATAACTTTTTACCCAGCCAAGCCCCTCTTCTGTCGTGCCTCTTGGGTTATATTCACAACCAATCCAACCTTGGTAACCTGAATCATCCAAAACACTAAACAAGTGTGGGTAGTTCAGTTCGCCTTCCGATGGTTCATGCCTTTCTGGTACAGAAGCAATTTGGATATGACCGGTATAAGCAGCCACTTCACGAATCAAAGTACTTAAATCACCATCCATGATTTGCGCGTGATAAAGGTCGAGTTGCAGCTTCACATTTGGCCTATCGACTAACTTAATCAGTTCGACAGCGTCACGTTGGTGAGCAACGAAGTAATTAGGAACATCACGGCTATTTAGCGGTTCAATCATCAATTCGATGTTATGCTCAGCAAACTTATCTGCGGCAAAACGAATATTTGAGATAAAGGTTTCAACGTGTTGCTGCCTCGTGAAATTCGCATCATGTAGACCCGACATCGCGTGAACTTTCTTGCAGTTCAGCGCTTTAGCGTACATAAGTGCCGTATCAACGCTGGCTTTAAACTCTTCTTCACGGCCAGGAATCGCTGCGAAGCCACGCTCGCCTGCGTCCCAATCACCTGGAGGCATGTTGAACAGCGCCTGTTCAAAACCAAATCTCTGCATTTTTGCTGCAAGCTCTTCGGCCTCAAATGCATAAGGGAATAGGTATTCAACAGCTTTGAAACCGGCTTGGTGTGCTTTTTCAAAACGCTCTAGAAATGGTACTTCTGTGAATAACATCGTTAAGTTTGCTGCGAACTTAGCCATTATTTGCCTCTCCCTTTTAAATCCATCACTTCTTCGTCCGTTAGGTAACGGATATCATTCCCTTTCAATAAGAATGCTAATTTGGCGGTCTCTTCTAGCTCTTCAGCGTTATCAACGGCATCAACAAAGTCAGTGCCTGTTACTACTGGGCCGTGGTTTGCTAACAAAAAAGCTCGATAATCACCTGCTCGTTTTGCCAACTCTTCAGCGATTTGTGGGTCACCCGGACGTAGGTAAGGAATCACTGGTAACTCACCAATTCGCATCACGAAATACGGTGTGAAAGCCTTAATCGCGTTGTTACGATCCAACCCTTCAAGGCAAGATAGTGCAGTTAGGTATGTAGAGTGCAGGTGTACAATCGCATTGCACTCTGCATTGTTTCTATAAATCGCTAAGTGGAATGCCGCTTCTTTAGAAGGCTTCTTACCTGAGATGTGGTTGCCATCGATATCAACAACCGACAATTCCTCAGCGACAAGGCGACCAAATGAAGAGCCTGTTGGTGTTGCTAGAAAATGCCCATTAGGTAATTTGATAGACAGGTTACCTGCACCACCAGTGGCGTAACCTCGTTCGAACATTGAACGAGCGAGCGTGACCATTTGCTCTCTTAACTGCTGCTCGTTCATCAAAACTTTACTCATTTGAATCTCGCTTATGAAAAGAATGATTGAGCTTTAGCGAAGAAGTTTTCATCACCAAAATTGCCCGATTTTAGCGCCAGAGAAAGCTTACCTTCAACCGATTTAACCCAAGGCACACCTGGTGCGATTTGAGGGCCAATATGAAAACCTTTCACAGCTAGGCTTTGCGTCACTACGCCTGATGTTTCACCACCAGCAACAATGAAGTTTTTCACGCCATGTTGTTGCAGTTTGATAGCGAGTTGACTAAAGAATTGTTCAACGGCATGGCTTGAAGCGTGTGCACCGTATTCTTCTTGAATAGCTTTAAGTTCAGCAGCGTCTGCCGTTGCATAAACCAAAGGAGCAAAATCTCCTTGGCTGTTGGTCATTACCCAATCGAACACTTCATTGGCGTATTGATCATTGGTTAAGCAAGCCTTCACATCGATAGCAAAGTGAGGAGCAAGCTGCTTGTATACCGCAACTTGTTGGTTAGTCATCACAGAACAAGAACCAGAGAACACAACGGTTGGTCCTTTTACTGGGCTGCCTGCATGTTTTGCTTCACTTTGGTCAGCAAGATGTTCTGTCCAATTTTTAGCGATACCCGCAGCTAAACCTGAACCACCAGTAATTAGCTTTAATGATTTAGCAGCCTGTCCTAACGTGACTAGGTGCTGCGCATTGAATGCGTCTACCACGGCGTAGCGACTGCCTTGAGCTTGGAGTTCGTTAAAACGAGAGGTGACTGCATCAGAGCCCTGTTCAATGGTTTGGAAGTTAACCAAGCCAGAAACACCCTCTGATTGTGCATCCATCATTCGAACCACACTTGAATCCGTCATTGGTGTAACAGGGTGATTACGCATACCTGAATCACTTAATAGCTCACCAAAAACAAACAAGTGGCCGTTGTAAACCGTGCGACCATTTACTGGCAATGCAGGGCAAACGATAGTGAAAGATTCTCCAAGCTCAGTCAAAAGCGCATCAGTTACAGGGCCAATATTGCCCTCAGCGGTACTGTCGAACGTTGAGCAATATTTAAAGTAAAACTGTTGGCAACCTTGAGATTGAAGCCATTTAAGCGCAGTAACCGAATCCGTCACCGCTTCGTCAACTGAGCAAGAGCGAGATTTAAGGCTGATAACCACAGCATCTGCTGATGCGTCAAACTCTCCCGTTGGAATCCCATTCAGTTGAACAGTGCGCATACCGTTTTCAACCAAGAAACCTGCAATGTCTGTTGCACCAGTGAAGTCGTCCGCAATTACACCTAATAACATAATTACTTCTCCACCTTTGACGGGGTTACACCAGGCAGATCAATACCTTGGAATACTTTTATCACAGCGCTGTCGTCTTCTTGGCCAAAGCCAGCATTACTCGCACTCACGAACATATTCAGTGCTGCACTTGATAGAGGAAGTGGGAATTTCAGGTCTTGAGCGGTATCTGATACCAAGTTCAAATCCTTAACAAAGATATCGACCATAGATTTTGGAGAGTAGTCACCATCAACAACGTGCTTCATTCGATTCTCGAACATCCAAGAATTGCCCGCCGCATTGGTTACTACGTCGTACATCAGATCTAGAGGGATGTTTGCGCGTGCCGCTAATGCCATCGCTTCCGCGCCTGCAGCAATATGAACACCTGCAAGTAACTGGTGAATAATCTTCACAGTCGCGCCAAGTCCAATCGCTTCGCCGATATTGTAAACCTTAGCAGCTGTTGCATTAAGAACAGGAGCAAGCGTGTCGAATGTGCCTTGAGCACCCGATGCCATGATCGTCATCTCACCAGCTTCCGCTTTCACCGCACCGCCAGATACGGGAGCATCAAGCATTACAAGCTTATGCTCAGCGAGCTGGCCTTCAATTTGTTTTGCATCTTCAGCAGAGATCGTTGCGGACACCATCACTGGAGTATTTGGCTTTAGTGCCGCAGCAAGGCCAGTCTTAAACAAAACTGTGTTCACTTGTTGTGCGTTCACAACCAACACCAATACCGAATCAAGTTGATCTGCAAACTCGACAGCATTCGTCGATACCGCTTTTGCACCAAACGAACCCAGTTCTTCTAGTGCTTGTGCATTTAGGTCAAAACCATAGACATCAAGGCCAGCACGTACACACGATTTCGCTGCGCCCATGCCCATTGAACCTAAACCGATCACTCCGACAGATTGAACTTCACTCATAATATCAATGCCTTCTTGGTAATTTCGTACATTTTAAGTTTGTTAATTCTTGTTTATGTTTGTGATTATATGTGAAGCACCTGCCGATGACTTAGTGATAAGTCACATTTTTAACAAAACTTAACACGAGAACTCAATTTAGCCCTTTAGAGGCAGCACAAATTCACGTAAAAGGCAGCTATCACACTTTAAAATCCAAAAAGGGAACATAAGTTCACAGATCTTCACAAACAAGGTAAAGGTTGTTAGGATGATGAAAAACAAGAACATAGAAGAAAACCATGATTCCAGCAGAGCGTCAGAGAACCATTTTGTCACTGTTATCACACCAAGAAGTGATTAGTATTTCTGAGTTAGTCGAACAGCTCGACGTGTCACACATGACCATTCGTCGAGACATAGTAAAGCTGGAAGCTTCTGGAAAAGTCGTTTCAGTATCTGGAGGGGTCCAATTAGCTCAAGCCTTGCATCGCGAGCTGTCTCATGATGCTAAAGTAGAACAGCAAGCAAACGAAAAGGTCCAAATTGGTAAGCTTGCTGCCCAACTTATCGAAAAAGATGCCACTGTCTATTTAGATGCTGGAACGACCTCATTGGAAATCGCCCATCAGTTAGCAACACGTGAAGATCTGTTAATCATCACCAATGACTTCTCAATCGCGGCTTATTTAATGAACCACTCACCATGCGAGATTTATCATACAGGTGGTAAAGTCGATCGAGAGAACCAATCGAGTATTGGGGGCAAAGTAGCTGAGTTCTTGGCAGGGATGAATATTGATATTGCGTTTATTTCCTCTTCTTCTTGGAGCTTAAAAGGCTTATCGACACCAAACGAAAATAAAGTATTAGTGAAAAAGGCGATTGTAAAATCAGCCCAAACCAATTACTTGATCTCGGATTCCACCAAATATGGTCGAGTAGCAAGCTTTCACGCACTTGATATGGAGTCACTTGATGGTGTCATTACCGATACCAATCTCCCAAGCAGCGTAATTGAAGAGTTAAATGACAAAGGTATTGAAGTAATTAACGCTCCGGCATAATGGTCATCAAATAATTGGATGTGCGAGCCTTTAATGGCTCGGCTATCTACCCAACCAGTTTTCTTTTTCTTCTGTAGAACACCTAAACGATCTGGTCCCCTCATAAACATACTGTGATTTCCGGTACCCAATCTCACCTTTACACTGTGAATATTGAAACTCAATTTGAATAGGTTAGGCTCACTGTCTAATACCAATAATCAAGCCAAGACAGGCGAGCAAAGCAATGAAAGTTAACTATCACAAACGACTGATTCCCGTTATCCGTTATCTAGAAAAACGCTTTAATGAGCCATTAAACCTGCCAGAAGTCGCGGCGTTAGCCAACTTTTCACCCTACCATTTTCATCGTACTTTTAAGGCCGTTCAAGGCGAGACGCTTGCTGATTTCATCAGACGATTGAGACTCGAAGCGGCAGCCAATGATCTCTTCAAATCCAAACAACCTATTATTAACGTCGCATTGGATTATGGCTTTTCATCGTCTCAGAGCTTTGCCAAGGCATTCAAACAACATTTCGGTGTCACACCGAGTGCATTTCGCGATTGCGAAGATTACCAAGCGTTCAGCGAGCTAACTCGAAATAGCAAGATTGGACACTCATTGCGCAAGAATGGAAACGATGCAATTGACGGCAATTCATATACTAACTCCGAACTTTCAACATGGAGTATGACAATGAAAACACAAAAATTTGAAGCATCAAAACTGGCGTATGTACGAGTGACAGGCCCCTATGGACAAGGCTATGAAGAGCCAAGCGGTCGTCTTTATCAATGGGCAGAAATGAAAGGACTAGCAAGTAATAGTTGCATCTTTATCTATCATGACAATCCAGAAATCACTCCAACAGATAAGTGCCGAACAGACATCTGCTTGATGGTTTCAGACGACACTGAAGTGCCAAGTGGGATCGAATTAAAAGATTTTCCCGGTGGGCAATATGCGGTGATGAGACAAACGATCACCGAAGTCGGTCAATATGCAAAAGCATGGGATGATTTAATGAGTAACGTCATTGAATCCGGCATTGAAACCGAAGACCGACCTTGTTTTGAGCTCTACCACAGCTACGATCCGCAAACTCAGCATTCAGACGTCAGCTTCTGTACTGCAATTAAGTAACAAGAGTAAATACAATAACAAAGCCTACTTCGCGTAGGCTTTCGTCTCTTTAGATCGCTTTACACCTAACGCTACCGCTTATTAAAGCCTTTTGTTCCAATTCCCTTGATGGTCACGGTCGCAATTTTCTTGTGTATCGAAGCTAACGTGCTTATCGATGTTCTTCAGTTGAATTCCAACCTGATTGAACGCTTCTTGGATTGCGCTAGAGACACTCTGCTGACCTCCTCCCTCTAAGAAGTTCGTTCTATCCTGATTGGTATCGAATACGCAGACGATTTTCAAACTTTGCGGGAATGAAGAGAAGTTGACCGAGTGAGTCACCCACAGAAAACCATCGAAGCCTTTTAACGTAACTTCACACACGTCGGTTAACACGTCTCTGATTTGATTTTCTATTTTCTTATCTGATTTACGCATGCGGCAAAGGTCCTATTTAACACCTTAAAAAACAAGGTTGTTCGGTCAGTTTCGTACTACCTGATATTGGACACTGTGGCGGTTTCAAATGCAAAGTATTTATTGGGAAGAGGCGAGTAGAATATAGAGAAGAAACCTCATGCTTGATCACTGACGAAGCAATCAAGCATGAGGCGATTATAGGATTTACGAAGATGTTAGCTCGCCGCTTGTTCCCAATCAGTCAGTAACTTCATGATTACGCGAGAGTCTTGATGAGTCGCCATCGGTGCAGCAAGTTGTGTGTCACCTTGCTCAACCGCTTGGCGGATATTGCGCACTTGATAATGGAAACCATCGCCTTGCGCTTCGATTTTCACTTCACGTATCGATGTCTCATAGATCTCTACCGTAAACGTATTTTCTACAGTCGGTAACCATGGGTTGGTATCAAGAGTAATACAGCCTTTGCTACCTAGGATCGTAAAACCATGCTTTAAACCGTGGTCTTCAGCGGTGTGGATTTGCGCGGTAAAACGGTCGTTGAAACGCATCATCGCCGACGATTCACAGATATTGCCATCTTGGCCACGTCGGCCGATTGCTGAGATCTGCACATCACCAAACACACTCTCACCAAACTGTTGTTGTGCGACAGAGTGAATCAAAGACATTGGGTAACAACCCAGGTTGTACAACGCGCCTTTGCTCGCAGGATTCACGAACTGATCAATCGCCGCAACGTATGAACCTTGAATTGATCGCACTTCGCCAATCTCACCGGTTGCTAGTTCTTGATGAAGCTTGGCAATGAGTGGATGGTTTAAGTACATCAGACCTTCAGCAAAGAATACGTCCGCTTCTTTCACCGCTTGCAAAGCTTGCTCGGTTTTTTCCATATCAACCGACAGAGACTTTTCACACAAGATCGCTTTGCCTTTTTGAGCCGCTTTAATCACATACTCATGATGAACATGGTTTGGCAGAGCAATGTAGATGATGTCGACTGACTCATCTTCAATCAAGGCGTCATAGCTGTTGAAGGTTCGTGTTGGTTGGTATTGGGCAGCAAACTCGTTAAGTGTTTTTTCAGTACGACCAGCAACGGCATACAGCTCGCTTTGAGCATCGCCTTTGATCGCTTCCGCCATTACGCCTGAGATAAAGCTGGTTCCTAGGATTCCCCATTTCATGTCTTAGATCTCCTGCTCTTGTGCTTTGATAGGTCCACGTTGCGTTTCGAATGCTTGAACCAACTCGGTAATGCCACGCTCAATAAACGCTTTGGTATGAGGCATCACAAAGTGCTGATTGATCGCTGCACGGTTAGCGTATTGCTCAAGCAAAATCACACGATCGCTTTGGCTTTGATCATAGGTTGCAATCGCTTGTAGGCAGCCCGGTTCGCTTTGCATGTCTAAACAAAACTGTTCGATAGCTTCGATCGCAGCAGCTCGCTCTATGTTGGTTTTGATCTTAAGTTCGGCAGTAACAAAGATGGTTTCATTCGTTTGAGGCATTTCACGCTCTTATTTTAGTTAATTATCGGTTTGCCATTAATATAATTAACCCCTAATAATTGATAAACTCACCTTTTGTTTATTGTTTATCAACCAAGAGTGTTCAATGGATAAGTTAACTAGCATGAAAGTCTTCGTCTACGTAGTGGAACAAGGCAGCTTTCGTAGCGCCGCAAACCACTTCAACTTGTCGGCGACCATGATCAGTAAGCATGTCCATTCCTTAGAAACCAGTTTGAACTCTCAGCTGATCCACCGCACCACGCGTAAGCTATCGTTAACCGATTCAGGGCAGCTTTATTACCGAGAATGTAAGCGAATTCTCGAAGACATCAGCAATGCTGAAAACCTCATTCAAACCTTGGAAAATCAACCGCAAGGCACAGTAAAAATAAACTGCCCTGTCACCTATGGGAACAAAGTACTCGCTCCAATAGTAGCTAAGTTTCTCGCACATCACCCAACCATTAACGTTGATTTGATGTTGAATAATGACCTTGTTGATCCTTACTCTTCAGATATTGATTTGATTGTACGTATTGGTGAGCTGTCCGATTCAAGTTTGGTCGCCAGATACTTAGGGGATTATGAGATGTGTTATTGCGCCACGCCCGCTTACCTAAACCAACATGCTGAAATCAGAGTACTAGAAGACTTGGCGCAGCACCCATCGCTTGGATTCAGTTACAGCAGCCAAGCCCCTCACGCCACACCGAATAAAGAGCGTGTGCGCTTGATGTCGAATAATGGTGATGTGTTGCGATATGCAGCTCTACAAGGCGTAGGTGTGTTGTTACAGCCGACTATCTTAGTTGCCGAAGAAATTGAGCGTGGGATGCTATTGGAGATCTTGCCCGGCATGGCGCCGTTACCAAAGCCGATTCACTTGCTCTACAAAACTAAGCAACTTTCTTTAAAGAACCGAACTTTTGTCGAATTTTTATTAGCCGCTCTTTCTGAGTAACTAACCGCTTTCTAAACAACAAAGACCGCTAGACTGTTTGCCAATGGCTCATCAAGCGTTTACCAAGCTCAGAAGGTGTGGTGTTATGGACGATCATCTCATCACATTGGTTGAACACCATGAAGTGTTTAAGTTCTTCGCACAAAGCGTGAATCAATGACTCATGACTTTTAACTTTGTCTTCAACAACCAAGTTACGAATATTGAGTAAACGGGTCTTCCTATCGACCTTACAATCCATTCGCGCCACCAGCTTACCTTGCCACAGAATCGGCAAACTAAAGTAACCAAACTGACGCTTGGCCTCTGGCACATAGCACTCAAGGAGGTAGTCAAAGTTGAACAATGATTGCATTCGCTTTCGTTGAATCAACAGATTATCAAACGGAGACAGTATCTTTAGCTTGGTTCTGGAAAGGGGTTGATTCAACAACTCAAACGCATCAGGCTGGACATAGTAGTCAGAGCCTTGAATCTCTACTTTCAGAACCTGCTTATCTTCAAGCATCTGTTGGAGTGTTTTCTGAATCAGAGGCTTAGTGTTCTTAAGTAGGTAACTCATTTCGGACGCTATTCCAACTCCGTTAGCCTCTAAATAACGTGTTATCAGATGCTCGATGTACTCTTGTTCTGTCGGTTCAGAGGTATCAATTCCGCTCGGTAAAACTCGCTCGGTTAGGTCATACACCTTATGAAAATTCACTCGGCTTGGCACCATTAAGTCGCCTTGCATGAACAATGTTTCTAATGCTTGCTTGGCCGGTTTACCGCCCCAACCGCCGGGGTTTGGCCTATCCCCTTCAAAATCTTTCGCCATCAACGGCCCTTCATTCTCAATACGTTTGAGAACATGAGCCATCAGTGCGTCATCCTTTTTATACCAATGCTTTAGCTTACCGCTCGCAAAGCCATTCTTGCGATGTAGGCTGAATCGAAAGTCACGCATGGGTAAATACGCGGCGGCATGAGACCAATATTCAAACACCTCTCGACGCTCTAACAGCTTATCCAGATGATTCAGTTGGTAGTCTTGATTGCGATTCCACAACGTATGATGGTGGGCACGCTGAATCACAGAGATGGTATCAATTTGCACATATCCAAGGTTTTCAATCGCAGACAGCGTATTCGCTAAAGCGCCCCCATTGCGTTGCTTTTTTGGTGGCAGCTTCTTAGGTGGCAATTTTTGCGAAAGCAGTACAATTTTTTGCGCTTGAGCGAGTGACAGTGATTCCATGAAATTCAGACTCTAATTGATACCAATGATCCGTTTATGATTCAGCAATAAGCTCTTGAAGAATCTGCTTATATGTTTCTACCGTCTGCGCACCAGTGACTGCACTCTTACGGTTGAATATCACGGTAGGAACCGCAGAGATCCCCATACGTTGCCATTCAAACTCTTGCGCTTCAATTTGCTTCAAGTTATCGATGTTCTTTAGGCGTTTCAGCGCTTTCGTTGAATCTAAGCCAACCGCTTCAAGTTCTTGTGCAATGACTTCAAGGTCAGACAGGTCTTTTTGCTCTGTGAAGTGAGCGGTAAAGAAGCGTAGCTTTAACTCAGTCTGTTTACCGTGCGCTAGTGCAAAATCGAGCAGCACATGCAGATGACGGGAATTAACCATTCTCATGCTGTCATAGAAATTGAAATCGAAACCAACCGCTTGGCCACGCACCGCAAGCTGTTCGCGTGAACTTTGACTCTCTTCTGCGCTAGAGCCGTATTTTCTCATGATATGGTCACGCAGGTTTTCACCTTCTTGCGGCATATCGGGATTCAGCTCAAACGGCTGCCATTCAAGTTCAATTTGCTCTGCTAAGCCAAGCTCAGCAATAGCTTGCTCTAAGTTTTTGTAACCGACCACGCACCACGGGCACATTACGTCAGAAATAATATCGAGTTGAAGTTTCTTGCTCATCGTCATTCCAAATGTGGTTGATAAGGCGTACTCAATACAAGTGAATACCCATCTTTATCACTAAGACTACAATAAATTGAACAATCGTTCAAACCAGCTAAACTCACTAGCAGCCAACAAAAAAGCCAACTCATTTTCACGAGTTGGCTTTGATAAAAAACGGATCGAGCTTAAGATCGTTACGCTAGCAACTTCTCAAGCACTTGGAATACACCTGCGTCCACGTTACTTGGCGCGCCAAAACGCGCAATCTCTTTCAGCTTTGGATGCGCATTTTCCATCGCGTAAGAGTGGTAGCTCTCTTTAAGCATTTCCAAGTCATTCAGGTAGTCACCAAAACTCATGGTCTGCTCGTAAGTGAAGCCGAGTGTGTTTTGTAGATGTTTAATCGCCGCGCCTTTTGACGCTTCAGCGTTCATCACATCCAACCAAATTTTCGCACTGACAACCACTTGGTAGTTCTCACCAAACTTGGCATCAATAGTTGGGTTCACTTTCTCTTGTGAACCGTCGAAGTGACAGATAGCCACCTTGATGAAATCGTCTTCTACCGCCAGTAAGTCTTCTACTTGCTCACGGCGATGGTAGTACTTAGAGATCTCCGCTAGAGCACGCTCATCTTGGGTTTCAATGTATGCCGATTTCTTACCGCATAGCACCACATGCGCGCCTTCAATAGCACGCGCTTCTTTAATTATCTCTTTGATGGCATCCGTATCTAGCAAACAGCTGTAAAGTTCTTGGCCTTTGTGCATCACCAATGTTCCATTTTCAGCAACAAACATCATGCGATCTTTAAGTGGAGCAAAGGTTTCCATCAGGCTGTAGTACTGACGCCCCGATGCCGCAGCAAAAATAATGTCTTGAGCTTCTAAGCGCTCATAAAGATTGAAAAATTCCGGGTCTAATTTTCCGTGTTCATTAAGCAGAGTGCCGTCCATATCAGCAGCGATAAATTTGATGTTCTGTTGTGGCATTTCAGGGCTTACCTATAAGTAAAAATTAAAGTGTAAATTATGATTTTTCGTTATCTTGTGTAACGGTTCTGCCTTCGATTATATCGCTAGAGTAGCCAGTGAATGCAATGCTTTTCGGTAGGCTTTTTTCTTTGAGTCAGCGCCTAAATCTGAGTTTGAATCTAAGCTCGCGTCTAACTCACCAAACTCACCAAACTCACTTCTCACGATAAGCCCTTCAATGAAGGTCATGACTGATTCGCTGCGTAATTCTAATGTTGCAACGTCTACCTCTTCGCCACCACTGACTACTTTGTAAATAGTACTCTTGAGCCAAGCCTTGTGCTGTCGCGAGAGCATCGCAATGTCATCTTCGGACTCTTTGAATTCCGCCAAGGCGTGCATGAACATGCAGCCTTTGAAGTCGGGTTGTTCAAACCACGCAAGATGCCAATCTAACAGCGCATCCAATTGGTTTTGCAATCCTGAGGTTGATAACAGTTCCGCCTCTAAACTCGACTCGAAACGCTGATGACGCCTTTCTAACACCGCTTCAATCAGCTTGGTTTTCGATCCAAAGTGACGATACATGGATGTCTTAGAAACCGCCGCTTCGTCTCGGATCATATCCACCCCAACAGCGGTATAACCAAACTGATTAAATAGCGACTCCGCTACATCCAGAATCAAATCTTTTTTACTCATCGTTCATCAACCTCAAATCGCTCTGAAATCGTAGAGCTCAATTTCTCGTTGCAAGAAGTGTACAGATCTGTATCATTCAAATCAAACAGTACAGATCTGTACACTTGCAATAAAAAGAGATAACAAGAGGAAATGATTATGATCGGTAAACTATCTGGTGGTGGAGCTCTTCCTCCGAAAGCAAGCATAAGCCAACTGATTAAAGGTTTTATTGGCGGTACGCTGGGCATCTTAACCTTGTGCCTATTAGCAGAAAGCTCTGGCTTCTCGTGGTTAATGGCTCCATTTGGTGCGACGTGCGTACTACTGTTCGCGGTGCCTACATCGCCGTTAGCTCAACCTAGAAACGTCATCGCGGGTCACTTTATTTCGGCTGCAGTGGGTTTAGTCGTGTTATATGGCTTTGGGGATTCTTATTTGGCCATGGCAATCGCTGTCGGCTCATCCATCATGCTAATGCAATACTTTCGAGCGGTTCACCCACCCGCTGGCGCCAATCCGATTGTGATAGCTTTGGCAGGTACCGCACATGTGGATTGGTCGTTCTTATTCACTCCCGTATTAGTAGGCAGCATCGCTTTGGTTGGTATCAGTACGCTATTGAATAACAGCGATTCACAACAAAAGTGGCCGTTATACTGGTTTGGTTCATCCAAGTCTTAGTCTATTGAATTTCAATGATAAATATGGATTTTGACATCCAATTTAGAAGCAAATTGAAAGATCACATTGACCCTTATATAAAATGGGCTTACTATTAATCGTCATTTAACGATTATGGAAAGCGAAACATCAATATGAACGAAACTTGCTCTACAACTGGTGGCTGTGCTCTACCAATCGGACATGGTGATACCGAAGCTGAAACGCAAATGGCAGCTCTGGCCAAAGCGCTCGCTCACCCGGCAAGAGTTCGTATATTGAGTATCCTTTCAACGTTAGAAAAATCGGGCGGCTGCTTGAACAGTGATTTAGTTAGCGAATTAGGTTTGGCACAATCAACCGTATCAGAGCACCTAAGAATCTTGAAAACCTCTGGTTTCATCACTGCTGAATCGATACCACCGAAGATGTGCTACCGTATTAACCGAGATAATATTCAGCAATTTGAATCGCTTATCGACACCATTTTAAAATAGATTAACCACGCTTAGTTTGTCGAACACAATAAACTAAGCGTATTTTTTGCCTTTAAATATCGCTTTTCGACGATTAACGATAACAACCAAAGAGACAATATAATGAAACCAAAATTAGGTTTTCTCGATCGCTACTTAACGCTGTGGATCTTCATCGCCATGGGCATTGGTGTACTGCTTGGCACCTTGTTCCCACAAATCGAACAGTGGAACGAATCAATGTCTGTTGGCACAACCAACATTCCACTGGCAATTGGCCTTATCTTAATGATGTACCCACCTCTGGCTAAGGTTAACTACAACCTGCTAGGCACCGTGGTAAAAGATAAGAAAGCGATAAAACTATCTTTGATCATGAACTGGTTTGTCGGCCCAATTCTGATGTTTGTGTTGGCGCTAACATTCTTAGGCGACCACCCAGGTTACATGGTCGGCGTGATTCTGATTGGTCTTGCTCGCTGTGTGGCGATGGTTCTGGTTTGGAACGACATCGGCGGCGGTAACAAAGAATACGGTGCGGCATTAGTTGCTCTAAACAGTGCGTTCCAAGTGGTGAGCTACAGCTTTATGGCGTGGCTATTCATCAGCGTTCTTCCGCCAGTATTTGGTTACGAAGGCATGTTGGTTGATATCTCGATGATCGACATTGCACACAGTGTACTTATTTACCTAGGTATCCCATTCTTAGCGGGCTTCCTAAGCCGTAAGATCCTTGTGTCGATGAAAGGCGAGCAGTGGTACAACGATGTGTTTATTCCACGTATCTCTCCAATCACACTGATTGCACTACTGGCGACTATCGTTCTGATGTTCAGCCTAAAAGGCGAGATGATTGTAGAACTGCCAATGGACGTATTGTTGATTGCTGTTCCACTGACTATCTACTTCACAGCGATGTTCTTCATCAGCTTCTTCATTGGTAAGAAGATGGGTATTGAATACGACAAGAACGCATCAATTGCATTCACAGCGACAGGTAACAACTTCGAGCTAGCGATTGCCGTTGCTATCTCAGTATTCGGTATCAACTCAGACCAAGCGTTTGCAGGTGTTATCGGTCCACTGATTGAAGTACCTGTGTTGATTTACCTTGTGAACGTGGCGCTTAAGATGAAAGACAAGTACTACAACGGTCAGACGGTTAAACCTAGCGTCTAGCGTCTAGCGTCTACATCTAGAGCTGATAAAAAGCAGCATCACGTCAAACAGAAAGGCTCACACGTTAAACGGTGAGCCTTTTCTTTATTCAGTTTGATCCAATTTAAGTCTCGTCCAGTTTACGTTTCGTCTAATAAGCCTTTCAAAGCTTGTTCAAGCCAAAGTAACGCAGGGCCTTTAGAACGTGTTTTAGACAGAACAAGATCAACGGGCGGCGACCATGTTTTGTGATCGAATGAGACATTAATCTCCACTAAACGCTGCTTATTCAGCTCCTCTTCGACAAGGTGCTTGGGTAAGTATGCCCAGCCAATATCGCTGCCAAGTACCATCTCTTTGATCACAATAAAGCTGTTTGACCACCATACCTTTCCGGCAATCAGCGGAAACTGATCCATCACCTTGCCTTTGTCTCCCCTCAACATTAACTGACGATGCGGGAGTAAGTCAGTGAGTTTCGCCACACCTGTTTTTGCGAGCGCATGACTTGGATGACACACAGCAATAAATGGTAGGTGGCCGATAAAGCATGGCTCAGAACCGACATCAAAAGCCAAATTGGTAAACATCAATCCAATGTCGGCTCTCTCTTCGATAATCAACGGATTGACCTCTGTTGTGGTACACGCAACCAGTTCGACTTCCGTTGCAGGGAACTGTTTACTGAATCCACTAAGGATCTTAGATAGGTTCGGGACCAATAGTGAATCATCTAATGCAATTTTGATGAGCCCCTCTTCACCGCTGCCCATCGCACTAACCGTCACATTCAGATCTTCAACCTGAAGCACGATCGCTTTCACCTGTTTAAATAACTGCTCGCCCGCTTTGGTTAGTGAAGGCTTTCGAGTCGAACGATCAAAAAGCTCAACATTAAAATCGATTTCAAGATTACTGATGCCTTGGCTCACCGCCGACTGAACCTTACCCAAATGACGAGCACTGGCAGAAAATGACCCTAATTCAACGGCATACACAAACATTTTCAGCTGTTCAATGTTGTACATTTGGTTTCTCCCAAAACTTACTATCACTATATATGATACTAACTATCTTTATATTATCACTTAAGTAGATATTATCTAGCCAAGTCATTAGCCCATCGGCGGCTATTTAATCGTAAAGAGAGTTAGAAAAATGTCACATAAAGAACGCATGTTGCACATGGTGCTATTTGAATTGGTTGCTTTGGTTTTGATGGCAGGGCTTGCAACCTATATTACCGGACACGGCGCAGGTGAAATGGCAGGCTTAGCGCTTGCAATATCATTGATAGCAATGGCTTGGAACTACGTTTACAACTATGGCTACGACAAAATTTACGGAACAGACCGAAGCAAAAGAACCACGAAAACACGTGTCCTGCACGGATTAGGTTTTGAGCTTGGCTTAATGACAGTGACTCTACCTGTCTTGATGTGGGTTCTACAACTCGACTTCCTAACCGTACTGATCATGGACATCGGCCTAGTTATCTTCTTCGTACTTTACGCGATTGCGTTCAACTGGGCGTATGACTCGGTTCGAGATCAATTGGTTGCGAAAGGAAAAGTGGCAGCTCTGGTTTAGAGCGGTAAGTTCGTATCGTATAACAAGAACATACACCCAAATTAAAACTGCCAAACTACAACATAGTTGGCAGTTTATTCATTTATGCATATAAGCTCATTTGTTAACGCCCTTGTTACATAGCAAAAACATCACACAGCCCTCCCTAATTAAGTCTAATAATCCTCCACTCACGAAGTAGCATCACAAATCCAAACATAAACTCCTCGTACCAGTTGCGCATTCATTTACATATAGGTAGTTTGAGCGGCTTCGCAACCTATCAATTCGAGCAATGACGTTCATGCGAGCATCTTTTTCGAGCAAAAGTGTTCGGATTAACATTTCAAGTGACTTTAATTAACAATTTTATGCTCAAACGCTCACTTTTGATGTTCGCTTACTTTCGAGCTCGCAAATATATGCACAATACATGTGCTAGATAAGCAAAACTAAAAAGGACTCGAACATGACAACAAACAAACACCCTTCTTTATTTGGGCAATGCTTGGCTGAATTTATCGGTACAGGATTACTCATATTCTTTGGCGTTGGCTGTGTGGCCGCTCTGGTATTAACTGGTGCGACATTCGGACAATGGGAAATCAGCATCATCTGGGGCTTCGGTGTTGCGATTGCAATTTACTGTACTGCCGGCGTTTCAGGCGCACACATCAACCCAGCCGTAACGATTGCACTGGCCATGTTCCATGGCTTTGATAAAGCGAAAGTGGTGCCTTACATCATTTCGCAACTGCTTGGCGCTTTCTGCTCTGCAGCATTGGTTTACAGCCTGTACAGCAACCTATTTACTGACTACGAAATCGCACATAACTTTGTTCGTAGCAGCCAAGACGCACTATCAACTGCTGGTATCTTCTCGACTTACCCACATGCTTCACTTTCTTTCTTCGGCGCTTTTGCTGTGGAATTCGTGATTACTGCAGTGTTGATGTTTGCCATTTTAGCGTTAGGTGATGAGAACAACGGCGCATCTCGCGGTGCAATGAACCCTCTACTGATCGGTATTCTTATCGCGGTTATCGGTGGTTCTTTAGGTCCACTGACGGGCTTTGCAATGAACCCTGCTCGTGACTTCGGACCAAAACTGTTCGCTTACTTTGCAGGTTGGGATTTCGCACTAAGCGGTGCTCGTGATATTCCTTACTTCATCGTTCCAATTCTTGCTCCAATTGCTGGTGCGTGTTTTGGTGGTTGGTTGTACCCACGTGTTATCGGTGCTTACCTACCAGTAGAAGGCCAAGGCTGCACAATTCCAAACCAATGTGAAACAGAAGAAGAAGCTGAACAAGCTCAAGCTTAATCCCTAAGCGACCTTACATTTACTAAAATATAAATAACGAAAGAAAAAGGATTCTTACCATGACCGAGCAAAAATACATTGTTGCCCTAGACCAAGGCACCACAAGTTCTCGCGCTGTAATCCTCGATCACGATGCAAACATCGTTAGTTCTTCTCAACGAGAGTTCACTCAGATTTACCCGAAAGCCGGTTGGGTTGAGCATGATCCAATGGAAATCTGGGCGACTCAAAGCTCTACACTGGTTGAAGCTCTTGCTAAAGCAGGCATTCGCAGCGACGAGCTAGCGGGCATCGGTATCACTAACCAACGTGAAACCACCATTGTTTGGAACAAAGAAACTGGCAAACCGGTTTACAACGCAATCGTATGGCAGTGTCGCCGTACAGCTGACATCTGTGAAGACCTAAAAGCTCGTGGCCTAGAAGACTACGTACGTGACAATACAGGCTTAGTCCTTGACCCGTATTTCTCAGGTACCAAAGTAAAATGGATTCTAGACAACGTTGAAGGCGCTCGCGAAGACGCTGAAGCTGGCAAATTACTGTTCGGTACAGTTGATACTTGGTTGGTTTGGAAAATGACTCAAGGACGTGTACACGTTACGGATTACACCAACGCGTCACGTACTATGTTGTTCAACATCAACGACCTATGCTGGGATCAGAAGCTACTTGATGAAATGGGCATTCCAGCAATCATGATGCCTGAAGTGAAGCGCTCTTCTGAGGTTTACGGTCAAACGAACCTTGGTGGTAAAGGCGGTACTCGTATCCCAATCGCGGGTATAGCAGGTGACCAACAAGCTGCACTTTACGGTCAAATGTGTGTAGAAGCAGGCCAAGCTAAGAACACTTACGGCACAGGTTGTTTCCTTCTAATGAACACAGGCCAAGAGAAAGTAACATCAAAGAACGGCCTACTAACAACGCTAGCATGTGGTCCTAAAGGTGAGCCTGCATACGCACTTGAAGGTGCAGTATTCATGGGTGGCGCATCTATCCAATGGCTACGTGATGAAATGAAGCTACTGGCTGGCGCAGAAGACTCTGAGTACTTCGCAACGAAAGTAGATTCTTCAAACGGCGTTTACGTAGTCCCTGCGTTTACTGGTTTAGGCGCACCATACTGGGATGCTTACGCTCGCGGTACGATTGTCGGCCTAACTCGTGGTGTTAACTCTAACCACATCATCCGTGCAACGTTGGAAGGTATTGCTTACCAAACGCGTGACGTACTAGACGCGATGCAAGCTGACTCTGGCATCAAGCTAGCGAAACTACGTGTTGATGGCGGCGCAGTAGCGAATAACTTCCTAATGCAATTCCAATCAGACGTGCTGGATACTGAAGTTCACCGCCCTGAAGTAACGGAAGTAACCGCTCTGGGCGCCGCTTACCTTGCCGGCCTAGCGGTTGGTTTCTGGGACAGTATTGATGAGCTTCAAGACAAAGCCGTTCTTGACCGCACATTCATGCCGCACCACGACGAAGAGAAGCGTAACCGCCGTTACAAAGGTTGGAAACGTGCTATCAAGTGTGCACAGGTTTGGTCTGAGCTACACGATGACGATGACAACGAGTGATACTGAGTACTCAGCTAATCGTTAATCATTAGCCGCTGATCTAGGAACTCGAGTAATCTAATCGACTAGATTGTTCGAACCTCAGCAAACGAAACTAAAAAGAGCACTATTTTGTGCTCTTTTTTGCGTTTCAGGCTCAAATTCCGCGTTTTGCGCAGCGTTTTTGCGGTTTAGACATGATTCCTTACCATCATTACTTCTCTCTTTTCATCAATTCGAGCACAATAGCGTGAGTTTATATTTTCGATTTTGACGCGCTAGAGCCCTTTGCGCGCAGGGAGTGGTAAGTTAAGTGAAGCAGATACCAAGACACCAGCAGATTGTAGATCTGGTAAAAACACAAGGATATGTGAGTACCGAAGAGCTCGTTGAAAAGTTCGATGTCAGCCCACAAACCATCAGACGAGACCTCAATGAACTTGCCGATAGCAACAAAATTCGTCGCTATCATGGTGGTGCAACCATTCCTTTAAGCTCGGAAAACACCTCGTATAACACGCGTAAAGCGCTTAACTTCAACGAAAAAGACGTGATCGCCGACGAACTAGTTAAGCACATCCCAGATGGTGCAACCCTATTCGTTGATATCGGTACCACGCCAGAATCGGTGGCACGCGCACTCAACAAAAACCACAAACAACTAAGAGTCGTCACCAACAACATCAACGTTGCCAGCATCCTTCTGCCGAACCCAGAGATCAAGGTTATCTTGGCGGGTGGCGAAGTGAGAAACCGTGATGGCGGCATAGTTGGCGAAGCGACACTCGATTTCGTGAAGCAGTTCCGCCTTGATTTCGGTATTTTGGGCATCAGCGGCATCGACTTTGATGGCTCACTGCTCGACTTTGATTACCACGAAGTTCGTGTGAAACAAGCTATCATCGAAAACAGTCGCAGCATCTTCTTAGCCGTCGACCACACCAAGTTTGGCCGTAACGCGATGGTTAAGCTCGGTAATATCTCTCAAGCGCACATGGTCTTTACCAATAAACAGCCACCAGAAGAGATTCTCAACATCCTTAAAGATTCAGCAATACCATTAGAAGTGATCGATACCGCTCGTCCTGTGAGCGAATAACTCACATAAGTGCTCGGTGAGCCACTTTCTATAATGAATCACGATTCTTTATAGAAAAGTTAAAAAAGTAAAACTTGCTCACTACCACTGTCGCTTCTATGCTCGAATTAGACTTATTTGAACCTCTGCTTTCATAAGCAGAGGTTTTTTTATGCCCAAATCACATAAAACGCGCATAAACGAAAATAATAAATGACCGCAAACGAAAGTTCATATAGGATTCAATTATGTTCTAAAATGCTCGTTCGCTCAGAAGAGGTCAAAACCATGAGTGCTCAACAAAATAATTCAAACAACAGTACATCTTCCACTTTAGACTTGATCGTGATTGGCGGCGGCATCAATGGTGCAGGCATCGCGGCAGATGCATCAGGTCGTGGTCTAAACGTTGGCTTATACGAAGCGAATGATTTCGCGTCTGCGACGTCTTCCGCTAGCTCAAAGCTTATCCACGGTGGCCTACGCTACCTTGAACATTACGAATTTCGTTTGGTTTCGGAAGCACTCGCTGAACGTGAAGTCTTGTTAAGAAAAGCGCCTCACGTTGCTCAACCAATGCGTTTCCGTTTACCCCATCGACCATTTTTACGCCCAGCTTGGATGATCCGCTGTGGCCTATTCCTTTACGATAACTTGGGTAAGCGCACCACTCTTCCAGGAAGTAAAACAGTCAACCTAGCGAAATCAGGCCTACTGAAGCCAGAAATGAAGACAGGCTTCGAATACTCAGATTGCTGGGTGGATGATGCTCGTATGGTATTGCTCAACGTGTTGGCAGCAAAAGAAAACAACGCAGAAGTACGTAACTACTGCCGTGTTGAAAAAGCGCACCGCGAAGGTGGTATTTGGCATGTGACGATCCTTGATGTGATGACAAACCAACGCTTTGAACGCAAAGCAAAAGCGCTGGTTAACGCAGCTGGTCCTTGGGTTAAACAGTTCTTTGATGATGGATTAGAGCAGGCTTCGCCTCGTAACATTCGTCTTATCAAAGGCTCACACATTGTTGTGCCACGCATTCACGACGAACCACAAGCGTACATTCTGCAAAACAAAGACAATCGCATTGTGTTCATGATCCCTTACCTAGATAAGTTCTCGATCATCGGCACCACCGATCTTGAATACAAAGGCGACCCACGTAACGTCGCAATTGATGATGTCGAAGTGGATTACTTGATTGATATTGTTAACCAACACTTTGTTAAACAGCTTGGTCGTGAAGATGTGGTTTGGACATACAGTGGCGTAAGACCACTTTGTGACGACGAATCTGATTCACCACAAGCGATCACTCGTGACTACACATTGGAATTGGACGCAGAGCTAGATCAAGCACCACTGCTTTCGATCTTCGGTGGCAAGTTGACCACTTATCGTAAACTCGGCGAAGCGGCACTTAAGAAGCTTGAGCCGCACTTAAGAAGCTTGAGCCGCACCTAACCAACATGGGTGCGCCATGGACAGCGAATGACACGCTTCCAGGTGGTAACTTTAGTTGCAGCAGAGAGCAACTTGCGAAGATGATCCACACTAAATACCCTTGGGCATCTGAAGCGTTGTTACTTCGCTACGTGACTCAATTTGGTACTTACACGTGGAAGCTACTGGAAGGCGCAAATAGCGAAGCTGACCTTGGCATCCAATTCTCAAGCGAAGCGCATGGCGTTTATCAAGTTGAAATCGATTACTTGATCAATGAAGAGATGGCGATGACTGACGAAGATATCTTGTGGCGCAGAACCAAACTTGGCCTGTACATGAGCGAATCCGAGCAGCAAGCGGTGACGGATTACCTGAAAGAGAAGCTACAAAGCAAGGTTGTAAGCTTTTCTCAAGTAGGCTAACCCCACCAGCCTGAACATGGTTCAAGAACATATTTAACAACGAAGCTTAGCGTCCCCCGCGCTAAGCTTTTTTATTGCCTGCTATTCCGGCCTAAGAACTCGATCAGATAAATCTCTCGATTGTTCGTCTCCTTCGCACGGACTGAGGCTTTGTTCACTCCCCCATTTTCAACAAAAACTAAATAGTGTTTTATTAATCCGGTTGATTATCAACTTCATAAAAGGTTGCTATTCTTTACCTCAACGAAACGACACATTTAGAAACGCTCACTATGTCAGCGCTTTAATAAGGAATCTATTCCATGCAAAAAGTTATTCTGATCACAGGCTCTACCGATGGTATCGGCTTCGAAACGGCAAAAGTACTTGTTCAACAAGGCCACCACGTTTTATTGCATGGACGTAACCCAAGCAAGCTCAAAGACGTAGAGCAGCAGCTTGTGGCTATCTCTGATGAAGCGAAAATTCAAAGTTACGTGGCAGACTTGTCTGTTCTGGCTGATGTGGATGCGTTGGCTGACAAAGTAATTGCTGAGCACGATAAGATTGATGTACTGATTAACAACGCAGGTGTGTTCAACACTCCGAACCCGATCACTAAGGACGGTTTAGATGTTCGTTTTGTTGTGAATACTATTTCACCATACCATCTGACTAAACGTCTGCTACCTGTCCTCGATGCATCTAGCCGAGTGGTGAACCTGTCTTCAGCGGCGCAAGCAGCAGTGAACATCGAAGCGCTAGAAGGCAAGAAACCGCTTTCTGATGGCGACGCTTACGCACAAAGCAAGCTTGCGATCACTATGTGGACTCGCGAGATGGCAAAAGAGTTAGGCTCTACGGGGCCAATGGTGGTTGCGGTTAACCCAGCTTCATTACTAGGCAGTAAGATGGTGAAAGACGCTTATGGCATTGCAGGCGGCGACCTAAGCATCGGTTCTGATATTCTGGTTCGCGCATCATTGTCTGATGAGTTCGCACAAGCAGGCGGTCAATACTTTGATAACGACAACAACACGTTTGCGAACCCGCACCCAGATGCGATTTACGGCGATAAGTCACAACAAGTTGTCGCTAAAATTGAAGAGATCATCAAAGCAACGCTTTCTTAATTGCGACGACTCGTACTGAGTTAATTTGCAAATCTCAATAAAAAAGCCCTGCGTTTCTAATAAATTAACTTAGAAACGCAGGGCTTTTTCGTACAACGTTTGTCTCTACTTTTGTTCCCAATACGGTGGATTACCATAATATTCAGAGAAGTAGTCAATGAAGGCTCTCACCTTTGGTGCAAGTAACCTTGTGCTTGGGTACACAGCCCAAATCGCAGGCTCTGAGGTTAATGGGTAATCTTCTAATATTTGAACCAGCTGACCACTTTTCAGTTGTTCATAGGCACACCAATTCGATGTCACCGTGATCCCCATACCACCTGAGGCTGCGTCACGCAGTGCTTCCCCGTTATCTGCCCTGAACGACCCAGATGCCTTAATCGTCTTAGGCCCGCTTTCAGTATTGAAGGTCCAGTTTTCTAAACCAATTAAGCTAATACACTGATGATCATTAAGATCTCGAGGTGTAGCTGGCTTACCATATTTGATTAAGTAATCAGGCGATGCACACACAATACGTTTGTCTGTCGCAAGTTTTCGGGCAATCAGTGTCGAGTCTTTCAGCTCTGAGATACGAATTGCGATATCAAAGCCACCCTCAACAACATCCACCATCGAATCTGATAGCCTGAGATCGACTTTTAACCCAGGGTAGCGCTCTAAGAATCCAGGTAAAGCAGGAACAAGATGCAAACGTCCAAAAGACGCAGATGCGGTAACTCGAAGCGTTCCGGTTGGAGAATCACAGCCCACACCGACCGCCGACTTGGCAGCATCCACACTCGATAACACTTCTTCAGCATGAGGTAAAAATGCTTCCCCCTCTTCGGTTAAAGAGACCTTACGAGTGGTTCTGTGAACCAAGCGAACGCCTAAATTGTCTTCCAGTTTACTGATGTGCGAGCTTGCAACAGCAGGAGACAAACCAAGCTCTTGCCCAGCCATGCTGATGTTATGTGTGGAAGCTAAACGAACAAACAATTTGAGGTGTTCAATATTCATGAGATTACCAATAAAATCTTAAAAATCGTGTACCAGTAACCCTCATTATGCGTCATTCACATAACAATACAACGTATTAACTCAGTTGAATTGTGAAGAAGTGATTGAGCCAAAACGAAAAAAAACTCCCGAAGGAGTTTTTGTCTAAGTCTGTAATTCGCCATTTAGATAGTCAGCAAAATTACCAACTCACTAGCCCGTTAAACGAGCATGCAGTAAATCTTTAAGCTCAGAACGATCATGTTTCAATTGGTGCATCGAGCCGTCATCAATGGGTGAATCTTTCAGCTCTAGTTTACGAATCTCTTTATCAAGGTTGTCGTATGTCTTCATATCTGCTGCAAAGCCATCGTCAGTTTTAGCAAGCTCAGCAATTTTGTCTTTCATTTCAGGAAATTCGTGAACAAGAGAGTGATTTTCACCTAGCATAGAAACCTCTTAAGTTGAGTAAAGTGATTGGTAGTACACATTCATTATTTACCTTAGCAAGGGACTCAAATAACAAATGAGATCCAGTACACAGCCTAGAATATAGACAGTTCAGATTCACAAATTTACAACATAAATCGGCAGGGATGCGTTGTTTTACATAGAAGAAAGCCTCACGTAATCGCAAGGCTTTGTAGAAGTGAGTTCTTTATAAGAACAGTGACAGAAATGATAATAACAGCAGCTAAAAAGTATTTTCAAAAAAGGATTAGCTGCTACAACCACCAGAATGAACTCGATTCATTTGATCATGTGAAGACGTGTCAGAGCCTGTCGATTGGCATCCTGCCACGAACAATAGCGTTACAGATAAGATAAGCCATTTCATAATTAATCCTCTGTTAGTCATGACTAAAGCATAGTGCTTAAAAGCGCGGATACCTCAGTCATTAACTAAAGCCTTACCTGCCGATAAAGCCTTAGTTAATGAACAAAGCATCGCTTCATTAACTAACGACCTGTCTTCGTGCAAAAAACTTTCACCAAACGAACAAAAAACAGTCACAACTCTCTCTAAGCTTCACAAAAACCGGCCTTTCAATTCCTTTTAGTTATTATCTAAATAACATCAATTCATTTTTAGAATCACCGCCAAACCGATACATTAGTGTCATCTCCTAATGACGACCTCAAGGTAAAAGATATGAAAAAGACCATTTTAGCAACACTGATTACCATCACATCAATGCAAACAATGGCAGCAGTTGAAGTAACCGACGAAAACTTCGCTCGTGCAGAAAGCGACCTTTACTTCACTCAACAGTTAGAGCATCAACCGGTTAATGTTTTTGAGCATAATCGCGAGAACGTAACGGTAGAGAACCAAATGATTATCCGCTCTAACACCGACCTGCTCTATTCAACCGCGGTTGTCGATGTCTCAGAAGGCGCAACATTCAAGCTGGCCAAAGGCGATGCGTACCAGATCATGCATATCTTCAATAACAATCATGATAACCACATGGCCATTTATGGTGGCGAAGAAATTTACATCGACTCAGAAATCGCAGGTTCAGACTACATCTACATACTGATGCGAACTGCAACAAGTGCTGGCGCAGATGAAGCGCATCGACTGCAAGATGCGGCGGTCATTAATGCGAAATCAGCTAAGCCTTTTGAACCTGCTTCAGATTGGGATGATACTTCTCGAGATAACGTCCGAGCAAAATGGGAGAAGCTAGTTAATGACATCAAGACAGAAGAAGCCTTCACACCAAACATCACAGCAACATCAAATAACAAGCAGTTTATGATTGGTACTGCGGTGGGTTGGGCTGGTATGCCGGCAGAGCATGCTGTGTATACATCACGAGCGGGCACAGGTAAAACAGAATGTGCAAACATCACGTTTGAAGCACCCTCATTACGTTATGACGAAGGCGGTTATTGGTCAATTACGGCCTATTCAAGCCAAGGCTGGTTGATGACGAACAACAACAGTGCTGATTCAACGACATCAACACCCAATAAAGACGGTTCTTACACGATCCACTTTGCGCCAAAAGGGCAAACCTGTGACGCTGCAAATAACGTAATTGAAGTAAACGATGATGGCTGGAACTTTGCGGTTCGTGCATACCGTCCTAGTGATGAAGCGGTAGCATCAGGTGAGATGCACAACTTCCCACAGGTCACTGCTCAATAGCGGGGAATAACGACTGAATTGCGAGTGATTAGTGTTAATTAACTGGCAATAACAGCTGCTAACAATAACAGCTACTAACAATAACCTAGCCTCTCATTTGAGAGGCTTATTGCTTTTCTTTTATGATGGTTTGGGAGGTAGTGATAATTTTGCGCTTAAGCCATTGATTCATCGGGTGCATTCTCTTGTTATGAGATTCCACCAACACGATCTTTTTGAGCTCTTCCGGTGCATAATCAGGAAAAGAGAGATAATCGAACTCTTCATGAAGATAAAGAGCAAGCTGCTTGGAACACGGTAGAATCATGTCACTTTGTTTAATGACCTCTAATAGCGTGTGCAAATACGAGCTTCTTGCTTTCACTTTAAGCTGCTCTGTCGACAAATGCTTGGCGATATAAGGCTGAATATCATTCCACCCCGGTATCACCAAACTCGCGTATTCCGCTTCATCTATCTCTTGCTGTGAAATCACTTTGCCAGCTAATGGATGGCCGGTTTTAACCAACCCGACAAAGTCATCCTCACCGATAATCTGATGGGTAAACTGCTTATTCGTGTCGATTGGAGAAAAGTTGATAGCTGCTTGTATCTCGCCATCCAACAATTTTTTCAGCGTTTGAGAGCCCCAATTAACGATATTGACTTGAGCATTGGGCGCTTCTTGAATGAGACCAAGGCATAAACGCGCACCAAGCCAGTTCGAGATAAAACCGTTAATCGCAATCGTGATGTTGCCTTGATACTCGGCAGGGTCAAAGCTTGGAGTTTCAAGAATCACGTCGTCCAAGCTTTCCATGATCATTGGCAGCCGTTCACCAAGCTCTAACGCACGTGGAGTTGGCTTCAAACCTGAATGGACACGAGTAAACAATTCGTCATCAAAGTATTCTCTCAATCGCCCTAGTGCTTTACTCACTGCGGGCTGACTCAGCGCCAATTTATTGCCAGCAATGCGAGTATTTTGGGTTTCTAGCAAAACCAGAAAAACGCGGATTAAATTGAGATCCAATTGTTTCATAGTTACCTGTCATTAAAGTTTGGTCAGGGAGAGATTTAGCCGTCTAGCGATAAAAGCTAACTTAGCGAATATCTCTCTCATTATGGCTCATTTGACGATTGATTCGCTTAACGATCTTTAACTCTTTCTTACTATCTAGACAAACTAAACAATAAATCATCATAGAAAAAAGCAGAACTTCAATTCCTCAAAGTTCTGCTTTAACAATCCATGACTGCTTACGCTCTGCGCTTTTTGAAAGCGTGCCAGCCGGCGCTGAAAATTGTTTTTAACACCACACCGAGTGCGCTTAGTTTTGGGTCGGCGTTCTTACCAGAGGCAATGCGCCACATCTGATGTTCATACCAAACCAGCCCGACCATCGCCACCTTGTCTAATGCGGGTTTACCTGTGGTTGGCACCGTTAGCGGCATGCCGTGGCTAGGGTTTTCAATTAACTTGTTAGGGAAATCAGGATCAACCGCCATTGTTCGCGCAATACCAATAAAATCGGTCGCCGAGGTGTTTAATGCTTCATTCATTGCTTGCGCGGTTCGAAAACCACCCGTGACCACCAGCGGTGTACTCACGAGTTTTCTCGCCTTCACCATGTAATCCATAAAATACGCTTCACGTTTTACTGTGCTGGACTTGATTGATTCAGCTTTGCTCTTTGAACCCATCATTGATGGACTTTCATAGGTGCCGCCAGAGATCTCAATCAGGTCGATACCGTTATCACTCAGTGTTTGCACAACCTGCATCGACTCTTCTTCAGTGAAGCCACCTTTCATGAAGTCAGCACTGTTGAGCTTAATTCCGACCGGGAAATCTTCACCGACCTCTTTTCGAATCGCGCGATAAACCTCAAGCACAAAACGAAGTCTGTTTTCGAGTGATCCACCCCATTTGTCTTGGCGTTGATTGTGTCTTGAAGACAAAAACTGACTCACGAGATAGCCATGAGCACCGTGGATCTGCACACCGGTAAAACCCGCTTGTTTTGAAAGCTTTGCACTCAGCGCGAATTTATCAATGATTGCGATGATTTCCGTCTCAGTCAGAGCTCGTGGCGTATTAAAGCCTTTTTCTAATCCACGCTCTAAAGAGATAGCCGAAGGCGCAACCGGGCTATCACATAAGAATTTAGGGATTTGCTTTCCTGGGTGGTTCAATTGCATCCATATCTGCGAACCATTTTGTGTTCCAGCCTTCGCCCACTCACGAAATACGCTTAAGTCACTTTGCTCATCCAACACAACGTTTTTAGGTTCACCAAGCGCACCTCTATCGACCATCACGTTGCCCGTCATGGATAGGCCAATTCCTCCTTGAGCCCAACGCTGGTAAAGCGTGACTAAACCTTGCTTAGGGTTATGATGTTTATCACCTAGCTGTTCACTCATTGCCGATTTGAACAGGCGATTTTTGATCACTTGGCCATTAGGAAGAGAAAAAGGGTCGTTGAGGCAGATTGGATTCATGCGCGTGGTTACTTTCTTTGGTTTATATATTCAGTCCAGTATGCCCTATTTTATCCGACAGTTCTGAGCATTTAACGCCTATTTCGAAGCAAGTTTCGCTCAATAAAAAATGCCAGCGACATAGCAGCTGGCATTAATCGACTATAAACAAAACCTTAAACAGGAGATTTAAGTCATCACTTTATCGTGGATTTTTTAACCTTAGTAAATGGTGTCGATTTCCATTTATCTGTTCTTACCTCTTCACCGGGCGTGTACATACGTAACACTGAATACCATTGATGATCGGGGATAGGTAAGAAGTTAGGATCATCTTCATGCCCTTTTACATCGCTACTCATGTAAATGGTGTAACTGCCATCAGCATTAGGCGTTAGCGTTCTGTCTCCACGGGAATGACGGTTTAACTCGTTTTTCTCCATCAATCGGGTTTCACCACTGTAAGCCGTGTATGACCAAAAACCACCCTCTTCTAGCGGTGGCGCATCGAAGGTCACGGTGTAATCGTATTTTCCGCCATCGAGCGCAGCACCTTCACTATCAAAGAAGTCACCGCTATACATAGTGTGCTTTGCAGGCAGCCCCCATTGGCCCATTAAGGTGCCGTAGGCGTGCTGAAAGCTAGGAACCTTGGTCATTTCATCGCGAGTGCCTAACACGTCACGTGAATCATCAAAGCCCGCATTAATGATTCGTTCCAGTCCGTCTTTTTGACCAGACTCGATCATACTAAGCTGCTCTTTCGTAAATGGATGATTGGCTTTGCCTAATTCAACATCTCCTAAGCCAATGAACTCGAACAGTTCAAGCAGCTTTTGGTCATGCGTCTTCATTGTTCCTTCAGACAAGATGAAATTGGTTCGTTCGACCCAATTAGAATCTTCAGGGTCTGGATACTCGCGCTCAACAGGATCTGGCCCTTTCTGACCTAAATATTCCGACAACGTCCTAATATTCCATTGATCCATTAACTTTTGAGCAGTTGCAGAATCGTCACCGCCAAGGTCCATGATTCGACCCATCATCTTGACCAACGGGTGCTCGACATAGATGACTTGATCGACACTCGCAGGCACTTCACCTTTCCATCCTTCAACCGCATACATGAAGCTGCCGCCTTTTGTGCCTCGCTGTGGAGAGCCAAAAGCCGAGTCAGTAAAGTGCTGCATATTCATGGTATGGAACAACCAGTATCGATTGTCATCATGGTCTGGAATCGTAATGATGACCGGCTCTGCGGCTAGATCCATCCAACCCATCAAGTGTAACGTGTCATTGTTAATCGTCGGGTGCGCAGTGTAAGTGTCGTCAGCAAGTATTCGAATATTTTGGAATCGATTCAAAGGGTAGTCTTGCTCAACGACGGTTTTGTAAAAGTATTTGTAGGCTTCATCTATCGAGTACGCGTACTCGTAGGCAAGTTGTGCCAATAGCTGATTATCCTTTTTGAGCGACGCTAAACTCGCCATCTCAACGGGGAGAGTATCCGTTTTTATCCCCATTGCTGTTTTTGTTGCCACAGCTGCGCTGGTCGCGTCCACGGGTTGGCTCGCGAGTATCGGAGACGGAAGTGCAACCATGAAAGCACAAGCCAGTGCTGCCGCAAGAATGTTTTTTTTCATCATTTAATGTCCTAACTAGAAGCGAGTACGGAAGGTGATCCAAGTGTTGTTGTCTGTATCACCACTAAAAATGATGATGTTGTCACTATCGACCTTGTAGCCCAGCTGCATTTCAGCAGAGAAATCTCGTGTGTTCTCACCATCCAATCCATAGGTGTATTGAGGGGCGAGTTGAAGATAAAATTGGTCAGCAAAATCGTACTTTAAGTAGTTAATACTGCTGATGATCTGAGTGTCTTGAAATTGGTTATTCTCTTCCCACATCCTTCCATACGTTATGGCGCTGTAGAGTTTAAATTTGTCGCTTAACTCGAATGCTTGCATCACACCAATAGAGGCGTAGTTCGATGTTAGATCGTCGTTGGAGAAGTCGTGTCCAGCATCAACAAACAAGCCGGTGCCCGTTTTCTTATTGGGTGTGAAGAATCGTGCTCGATAGTTTTCAAAGTTGTTTTTGCCTTCCAGCTTACCCAACACACCCCAATCGCCACGATTCACGCCAAATTGGAAGGTAGCGCCAAGCCCTTTATTTCCCGCAATTAGTTCACCTCCCGTATAAACGGCCATTGGGTCAGCCATATCACTGGCAGGTTCTTCTTGAGCGGAAACGGAAAATGCAAAGGGGATAAGCGCAAAGATAGAGAGTGTAAAACTGGAAAAGGTGCCCGTGAGCAGACGTAACGGTTTCTTCATATTATTGTCCGATAGTAAGGTGCGCTTGTTACAGCACACCTTGTATTAGTCGTATTTGGCGTTAGTCAGCAACCACTGATTTGTCTGCCATACCAATACCACCGGCTTTCTGTCTTGGTGGAAACGCTTTGAGTGACTTCTGATATTCCGCCGCTGATTTTTGCAGCTTTGGTAATACCCAAGACTTCTCTTTCATCCATAAGAACCAACCACGAGTATCAGGGCTACGCTCGTAAGGATCAGCCTTGATGTTGATGAGCATTCCTAGTGGCCACTCTTCAGGAGGCGCAATCCACTCCGTTTTGGTTTTTAGGTGCACTTTCCAATCATCCACTCGGAACGCATTCAAATCTTGCTCGTTGTAGAAGAAGAACTCATGACGTTGACTCGGCTCGCCTTTGGTCAACATGTCCAGCTGGTTATAACCATCCAAGTGAACTTGATAACGCTCGCCGTTTAACTCTTTTCCATCTAGCAGCTCTTGCTTAATGTCGCCTTCGCCCACAGCAGCCATAATGGTTGGCACCCAGTCTTCTGAAGTCATGAAGCCATCGGTGTATTCACCTTGAGGGATTTTATCTGGCCAGCTGACCAACATTGGCACACGGAAACCGCCATCCCATGTCGTGCCTTTTTGTCCTCTGAATGATGCAGAGCCAGAATCAGGCCAGTGATCTAGGTTTACGCCATTGTCAGAGGTGAAGAGAATGATGGTGTTGTCGATTTCACCCAAGTCTTCAAGCTTGTCGAGCAGCACACCGATCTGGTCATCAAGTTCGATCAAGCCATCGTAATAGGTGTTGATTTGGCTCGCGCCTTGGTACTCCGGACGCACATGTGTTTTTTGGTGCATACGAGTCGGGTTGTACCACATGAAGTAAGGTTGTTCGTCTTTCTCCGCTTCATGTCTATACCCGTGATCAATGAAGGTGCTTGATTTTCGATAAAATCAGGATCATGCTAAGACCCATGAAAATTACACTGACTCCTCAACAAAAGCTGCAACTCGAGCAGATGCACGATTCTACTCGT
>NZ_JACJFF010000057.1:0-35133 GCF_014164465.1 Vibrio sp. SG41-7
TGCTTGCAGCCCCAACCCGAGCATAAAAATATCAGAAGAATTCAATGTGGCTGGACCTTGTATTGGAGCCTATTTAGGAGGTGCATATTTTAACCCAAATCCACACAAAACGTCGAAGAGCCATACTTCTTAATTGCGCTATATCAGTAGGGTCTAATTTAGAATATTAGATGTGCTACACCAGCGATAACCGGAAGTGTAATTAACGTACGCAGAATAAAGATAATAAACAGCTCGAGGATGTTCACTGGAATCTTACTGCCTAGAAGCAGAGCACCTACTTCAGACATGTAGATCAGCTGAGTTACCGACATTGCAGCAATAACAAAGCGAGTCATCTCGTTGTCGATAGAAGCTGCAAGGATTGCTGGGATGAACATGTCTGCAAAGCCAACCACGATGGTTTCAGATGCTGCAACCGCTTCAGGAACACCAAGTAGCTCTAAGAATGGAATGAAAGGTTGACCTAGGAATGAGAATACCGATGTGTATTCCGCAATAACCAGTGCCATCGTACCAAGGCCCATCACCACAGGCAGTACGCCAAATACCATATCCACGGCGTTACGGATGCCTTCAGCAAATACTGACTTAGCTGACTTAACTTGCGATGCTTTGTTTACTGCTAGCTCAAGACCCCAAGAGAATGTTGAGTGACCTGCAGGGATCGCGTCAGCGTCTTTGTGAGGCTTGCTGCCATCAATGAAGGTGTCTTTCTTCATACTTAGTGGCGGAAGGCGAGGGATGATTACCGCAGCCACAATACCTGCTAGACAGATTGCTGCGTAGAAAGGCAGGAATAGGTGCTCTAGCTCTACTTGAGCAATAACCACAAGGCTGAACGTGATAGATACTGCTGAGAAAGTGGTACCAACAACCGCAGCTTCACGTTGAGTGTAGAATTTCTTCTCGTACTGTTTGCTTGTAAGAAGGATACCAACGCTGCCGTCACCCAACCAAGAAGCCATACAGTCGATAGCACTACGACCTGGCAGGTTGAAGATTGGACGCATCACTTTACTTAGCAAAGTGCCGAATAGTTCTAGTAGACCAAAGTTAAGCAGCAGTGGCAGTAGTAAACCTGCAAAGATAAATACTGAGAACAGTGTTGGAAGTAGGCCTTCTAGCACTAACCCACCAGTGTTTTCTTCCCAGATAAACTCAGGGCCTACTTGGAAGAAAGCCATGAATGCTGCAGCACCACCGATAAGACGAACCAACAACCACAGTGGAGATGGATTGAAAAGGCCGTTCAAAAATGAGTTCGATGTAATGAATGCAGGCTTGAAAATGGTGCTTAAAACGGAAGCTACAGACATGAAGGCAACGATTGCAGTGATAATAGCAACTAGAGACTCACCGAAAACCGCTTGAATTGATTTGGCTAGAATAGCGACAGGGATCGTTAGATCACCTTGGTAGCTGATTGGTGCCATGAAAAGGAATAAACCAATCAGAGATGGGATTAAGAAAACCCAGAAACTGCCTTTAGATTTCTCTGGTTGAGCAGTATTCGTGTTGTTAGACATGTTAATTGTTCTCGTATTTCTACATGTAAAAAAGCCACATCCTTGGCGTTTTTATTCTCTAAACATCCGTATTTTCTCACTGGCTGCAAGATTACCCAGTATTGATAGTGCTTGCAATACTATTCATCAAATATCGCTAACTATTCACACTGGTTATTCTGCAACTCATTAAGAGTTTAGAATAAAGTGTTGCGGATGTTACGTAATCTGAAGATATATTGCCAGGTATTTATAAATTGACTGGAGTTTCAGTTCGATAGGTCAGGTAGAGCCAGTAGCTAAATGCGATAATGAAGGCGAAAGAGGCAGGGAAAGCCAGCGCCAAAATTTCAAAGCGCTGGAACAGACAAGCACCGCTTAAACCACCAAACAGAAAGCCAACTACAATGAACATCAGCAGTTTGGCTTTACGACGGTCAAAAGGCATCCCCTTTAAGCGAGAACCAATCATGATCCCAAGATCCGTGATGATCCCGCTCATATGCGTTGTTCGAATGATCGCACCGCTGTAGGTCGTTATCATCGCGTTCTGCAAACCACAGGCTGCTGAAGCGAAGTATTGACCTGAAGTGTAGCCCTGTAACAGTGCCCAAAGTGCTAAAAATAGCAGCCCACCTTCAATACACAGAGCAACGCCGTAGCGACGCCCTAACTTCAGTGCTTGGTTCTCAATAAAGAACCCGCTGAAGGCTGCACCTAACATAAAGCTCATGATAATCAGTAAAAGATGTAAAGAAGCCGAAGTTGGTGTGAGTAGGCTACTGCCTAATAAAGACATGGTGCCTGAAATGTGGGAGATCGCTTGATGCTGAAAGCCGAGTAAGCCAATCGCATTAACACTGCCAGCAAGGCCTGCGAGTAGCAAAGCGCCGTATTCAACCCAGCGAGGTAGCTTAGAAATCATGTGGTTCACCCTGGGTTAAAAAGAGGAGCAGATTATAACGCTAGCGAAAAGATACGCTAGCGCTGTGGTGCGTTGATATTTGATCTTAGGCAACAGTATTGCAGTTTGTTCTAATGCAGTTGCTTTATCGAGATAAAGGTCAGTAACAGGCTAGTTGTAGTGACTCATTTGATGGTCAAATTTGACCCAGCCGTGTTTGCGTTCTTCGTAGACTGAAAAGCTCGGTAGCGGAAAGTCTTGCTCTTTAAATAATCCGAGCGGGACGATATAAAAATCGGCAGCAGCAACAGATTGTAAGAGCATGGTGGTGCCACACTTAGGGCAAAACTGATAGGTCACTTCACTGCCCGTATCACTGATGCGTGAGAAAGAGGTGACTTCTCCGTTTAATGTGACTTGTTCTATTGGGAATCGAGCCTGAACACCAAACACACTACCGGTGCGTTTCTGACATTCATAGCAATGGCATACAGAGGTTCGTTGAGGCTCGCCTCTGCATACTAGGTTGACTGCTCCACAGCGGCATTCGCAACTTCTGATATTTCTATCTTTAATATGATTGATATCCATCCATGCTCCACTTCTGGTTAACCCTGTATTGATAATTATACTAAAGCCCTTTATGGTCTGCACAACTGGATGAAAACAAAAGAATATAATTGCTCATGAAAAAGAAAATCTTACCTATACCTCTGATTTTACTGATTCCAATTGTCATGCTGGTTGTGGTGATACTGGCGGGTATTTATCGCTTTAGCTTAAGTGACGAAGAGATCTTGGCGAAGTTTCCTTCTTCTCAAGCCAGTTATGACCCTGTTGTAGAAACCGTTTTTGATTTGAAGACGACCAACCCATGGACAATTAAAGTACCCGAAACCAACGCGTACGCTTTTATTAATGAAGTCGATGAACCTAGAACTATAGCCTTTGGGCGCTATGACTCGGGTGTTGAGCGTGGTGTGGTAACGGTAGACACCAACAACCTTTCAGCCGTCACGTTGGGCAAGGCGAGTTTCTTTGTCGCGCCGATGTGGGTATCTAACCAAGGCAGTGGTGTGTTCTATTATCTTGGCTTGTTTAAACATGACCAGCAGCGAAGCCGTGTCGTGCTAGTCGACCAGCTTTTTCTAGGCGATAGAGTGCAAATTCAGACTTTAGAGGTCGCTCAGCAACAAGATTTACAATCCGATAGCAAACAAACAGGGGAAGGTTTTATCGGCTTTACTCAGCATTCTGCGGAACAATCATTTGCAGAATCCCCTTCTGAAAAGGTGTTAATGAGCTTTTCTTTTGATACGCAATCAATTGGTAAGCAATAACGTTTTCGTTAATGCAAGGATCTGTTGTTTATGTGAGCTAAATTACATATTATCTTAATTAGATGAATGAAATTTAGACACTCCTTATGCTTGGTGTCTGCCTATTTTTACAAATGGAGCTTGCGAATGATTAATAAACGTTTTTTTAAGACGAAAGATGAAGTTGAAGTGACCTTCGAGCTAGAAGCTCAAGAAGCGAACTCTGTATCCATCGTTGCTGACTTTCTTGATTGGAAAGCCACCCCAATGAAAAAACTGGCCAAAGGGAAGGTTTACAAGTTTAAAACTCGCCTACCTAAAGATGGCGAGTTTCAATTTCGCTATCTAGTTGATGACCAACAATGGGTGAACGATGCGAATGCTGATCGTTATATCCCGAATGAGTTTGGTGAAGACAATTGCTTGGTATCGACGGTTAACGCTTAATCGAGATGACGTAGCGTGAATCAATAGAAAGCAGAAACTAGCCGTTTCTGCTTTTTTATTTTTTTATTTGGCGGTTAATATTATTAATCGTGAAGCGGGTTTCCACTTACGGTAACTCAATGACTTAGTCTAAATTGGGCAGATTCACATCATATTATGACAATGCAATGATGATTTATGCGTTTGAAAAGCATATCCTATGCTTTTATATCGTAGAAAGACCTGTTTACCGTGTATTCAAAAATATTTTCCTCTCCGTTTGCTGAGCTTTCACCTGTAAAAAAAGTAGCTATTTTAGGACTGCCACTTATTGCAGCGTTTGGTATTGCTTTGCAATCTTCAGAATCGGATCTGACGAAAACGATCGATCTTGATTTACCTGACTCAACCGTTATTGAGTCAATCCTATCACCTTCTTCTGTCGCTATTATCGAACCGCCGACGTTTGAGTATCAAATTCAAACGGGCGATAACTTGAGTAGCATCTTCACTCAACTTGGATTTTCTTATAAATCGATGATGAGTGTGATGGAAACCGATTTAAACTTCCTTGCCCTAGACACACTTCGTCCTGGTAACACATTACGTTTTTGGCGTGATGAGGCGACGGGCAATCTTTCCAAAATGGAAATTCAATTTAGTGTTGCGGATAAAGCGGTTTACCGACGACTTGAAGATGGCAGCTATGAATTTGAAGACATTTCTATTCCTGGTGAATGGAAGCAAAAGCCTTTAGTGGGTGATATTCACGGCAGTTTCTCTATGTCGGCGAACAAGGTTGGCCTGAATAGTCTTGAGATTGACCATATTGTGACGCTTCTTAAAGATAAGTTGAACTTTAGCCGCGACCTGCGCGCTGGCGATCAGTTTGAAGTGCTTCAGAAAGCGCAATTTGTTGATGGTGTCGCAACCGGAAAGCGTGAAATCGAAGCGATTAAGATCATGAATCGTAATCGTGTTGTTTCTGCGTACTTACACACTGATGGGCAATATTACGATGCCAATGGCGATAGCTTACAACGTGCTTTCCAACGTTACCCTGTGAGCAGTGGATGGCGTCAGAGTTCTCAGTTTAATCCTAAGCGCTTACACCCTGTGACAGGCCGAGTCTCACCTCACAACGGTACAGATTTCGCGACGCCAATTGGTACGCCAGTTCAAGCGACGGGTGATGGTAAAGTGATCATGACCCGTAAGCACCCATACGCCGGTAACTACGTGGTTATTCAGCACGGTAGCACTTACAAAACGCGTTATCTCCATTTGAGTAAGATCTTAGTTCGTAAAGGACAAACGGTATCTCGTGGTCAGCGTATTGGCTTGTCAGGTAAAACTGGCCGAGTGACGGGTGCACACTTGCATTATGAGTTAATCGAACGTGGTCGTCCTGTGAACGCGATGACAGCGAATATTCCGATGGCCGATTCCGTACCTAAAAAGGAAAAAGCGACATTCGTAGCCGCTAGAGATGAAGCCGACAAGCTATTAAAGAAAGCTTTAGAAACACAATCGAATAATAGCTAATAGCTGACTGTATGCCGTCAAGGTAACCGTTAGCTAGATGGTTGCGAGTAATGATGTAGCCTTTAAAGCCGTGAGTGCAGAACTAAATACTTTAATGTTTAGTGATACGCTCGCGGCTTTTTGATTTTAGGTTGAGGTAGTGAACGGCGTTTAGGATAGAGGTTCTGAGTGAGTGACGTAGCTAACGATAGCTTCTGGTCGCATAGGTGGAGAGTAGAGGTATCCTTGAATTTTGTCACACCCCATTGCGTGCAGCTTTTCTAATTGCTCAAGCTTCTCAACGCCTTCCGCAACCAATGACACATTGAGTCTGTGTGCCAGTTGAACAATCAACCACACAACACTTTCGGATGTTGAGTTTGTCAGCAAGTTTCGAATAAAGGTGGCATCAATCTTAATACAATCGATAGGGTAGCTATGAATGTAATTTAAGCTTGAGTAACCAGTACCGAAATCATCTAGAGCGATCGTGAACCCTTGTCCCCTTAGAAAGTCGAGTGCTGACTTTGTTTCTTGAGTTGGAGATAACAGCACGGTTTCGGTTAGCTCAATGACAAACTCGTTTGCTTTAAAGTGATGCTGTTCAATCGTTCGAGTGAGATAGGAAATATAACGCTTAGAATCGGTAAGCTCGTGAGCGGAGCAGTTTATTCCAAGCTTAACTTTGTAGCCTAAGCCTCGCTCCAATGTTGTTTTAGCGCGGCATACCAATTCGATGATCCGTTCACCCAGTTCCACAATCAACCCCGATTCTTCCGCTACCTGAATGAACTCCACTGGCGAGATGTCGCCATGTCTTGTGGTTTTCCAACGAGTTAACACCTCGAAGTAATCCCATCGTGTATCAATGTGATCAACGATTGGTTGTACAACCACGTACATTCCATTGTCATTAGGTGCCTGACTGTCTGATATGGTGCTATCAAGCTCACTTCGTAAGGCGGCGATTAACTCGGCTTTCCTTTGGTAACGAACCCTTAGGTGAGTGTCGTAACATTGAATATGAGTATCTTGACTATGCTGGCACTCTTTTAGCGCCAAACTGGTGTTGAAGATGATTTGCTCTACGTCTTTATTGTCTCCATCTGACCGGGCAATGCCGATGCTGACGTCGAAATCGATTTTGATATCAATACTAGTGTAACCTTGCTTTATCTTATCCAGAATTTGTTCGCAAACAGCTAGTGGGTCTGAATGATAGGTAATGAATGCGAACTCATTGCCAGCCGTCCGGAACGTCAGGTTATTTTCTGGGAGTGTTCGTCTCAAAATCTCAGCCAGATGTTGCAGTACCTTGTCTCCAACATAGTTGCCGTGAAGATCGTTAATCGCTTTAAAACTATTAATGTCCAGTATTGCTAACGTGAACGGTGTTGAGTTTTGCTGAGTGATTGATTCTAGCGTATCAGATAAGCAACTGCGGTTAAGTAGACCTGTTAAGCTATCGTGTGAGACTTCATAGCTGAGTTGATTGACCAGTTGCTCAGAGCGATCGTTGAACCACATCTCACGTAGGGTGTGGATGATGATATCCGAAAAAAGTTGATGATGTTTAATCGCTTCTTGTTGCTGAGCATTACTCAGTGGGGAAGTAAACGTAGAAAAAAGTACCCCCATGACTTCACCGCTTTGAGTCCGTGTAGGAATCGCAATGGAATTCTGTGAGGTAATCTCTTGCCGAAAGGCAGATGTAGGTAGTGATTTGACAACGTATTGAGCAAATGAGCAATCAGGGTGGTTTTGATTAACGGCTTGCTGATAGATTTGCCCATGACGAGGGTTGATTCTGTCATGCAAGACGTGATCAGAATGAGCAATAACTAAAGGAACAATTTGGTCTGGAAAGTACTTTTTCTCAATGATAGTGGTGTACTTAGTATCGAACATTTGGTGCAGAGTAAGTACTGCTGATTCCAAAAGGTCGATACCTTCCAACTTGAGCAAGCGCCCTATACGCTCAGTGTCTATCATATTGTTGTACGTTTGTTGAGTCATAGCTACCATCCCTAGTTAACCAGATCCAGCGTGTAAGCCTGTGTGTTTAGATTGTACGCATCTATTTTTATATGCGCTTAGTTTATTATTGGCCGCGTTGTATCATTTTTCAAATTAAGTTGAGACTTATTTCACAAAATCTGGTTATTTCTCTCTTTATCTAGCCTATCTTTCAAATGGTCCAAAAATAACTTAGTTCGCGTATGTGAGTAATCAAGCTTAGGGTAGTACGCGTAAACCATCACTTCGTCGGCGGTAATATTTGGCAATACTGGAACTAATGTCCCTTGTTTAAGATCCTCTTTGATCATTGCTTTGATGGTTAACAGCACACCCATTCCTCGTTTCGCCGCGTGAAACAAAGCCTCAGGGTTGGTGGTCGCAAAGTTGCCGTTCAAAGTGATGCGCTGCCCTTTGGTGAGTGTGACTTCACGGGTAGGGCGCTCTCCCCATATTAAGGAGTTGTGTTGTTCTAAGTCTTGCTCGTTGGTGGGATAACCATGTTTGGCAAGATAACTCGGCGCAGCATAGAAACTGGCCTTGTGTTCAAACAGCGGTGTTTTCTTGAAGCTTAACGAGTTGAGCTGTTCCAGTTCACGACTGATCACCAGATCCAAGCCCAGCTCTGGTAATTGCCCTGGCGTGGTCGTGATCAGCTGCACCTTAATATCTGGATACTTTTCTAAGAAGTCGTCCATGTATTGCACTAGAAACTTAGAGCCAACAGCAATCGTCGCGCCAATCTTTAAGAGGCCTGCCGGGGTTTGGTTAACCGAGCGAGTCTCATCAATAATTGATTGCCAATTGTCGAGTTGATCCTTGGCCCGCAAGTAAAAGAGTGCTCCTGCTTCGGTTTGGTTAATCGAGCGAGTGGTGCGTTTTAAAAGTTGAGTGCCGATACGCTCTTCGAGCCAGTTTACTCTTTTGCTGATCGCCGAGCTGGTGGTGTTAAGTTTGCGAGCGGCGCCATTGAAACTGCCTTCTTCTACCACTCTAACGTAGCTTTTTACGTTGAGAATCCAATCCATATTATTTCCTGTTGGGACTTAATTAAATTCCAATTTGGTTAATTATCAATTACTGGTTTTGAATATAAACTTATATCATGAACAAATATCAAACGAATAGGGAATTTTTTGAGCCAATCGACCTTTAAAAAAACGCCGTTACTTTTAGCAATGATGATTATTGCTACGGGACAGGTGGGTGTGAGCATCTACTTGCCATCATTGCCGTTAATTGCTTCTGATTTAAGTGTGACTCAGGTAGATGTACAGCTGCTCGTCACGCTGTTTCTTGTGGGTTTTGGCTTGTCTCAGCTATTTTACGGGCCGATGTCTGATGCAGTGGGAAGAAGACCTATCTTCTTGTTAGGTCAGGGTGTTTATTTGATTGGTACTGTCGTTTGTGTCGTATTTTCTGACAACATGACGGCGCTAGAGGTTGGTCGCTTGTTGCAAGGTTTAGGGGCGGGTAGTGCCTCGGTTCTCGGACGAAGTGTGCTTCGCGACAGCTATGATGGCCCTCAACTGACCAAAGCGTTGTCTTATATTTCGATCACTGCTTCGATCATGCCGATCATTGCGCCTGTATTTGGTGGTTGGATCTCATTCCATCTAGGTTGGCAGGCGGTGTTCCTGTTTGTTCTACTGTATCTACTGGCAATATTCACTCTGGGTTACTTTGTGTTGCCTGAGACTTTGCCATATGGAAAGAGTCGCTTTGATGCCTGCCAAGTGGTGAAGAACTACGGACGCTTGTTGACTAACCGCCAAGTGTTGACCAGTGCCAGTTATAACTGGATGAGCTACATGGCAAGTTTGGTATCTTTATCGCTGTTTCCATTCTTAATGCAAGAGCAGTTAGGGCTGACAGCGGCTGAATATGGCTCATTGATGATAGTCCCTTCGGCTGGCTTACTGATCGGTAGCGTGGCTTTGAACTTGCTCAATCGTAGGTTTAGCACTCCGCAATTGATGAGCCTTGCGATTTTGATTATTTTGGCTTCGGGAACTTGGCTTCTTACTCATGAGTTATCCATCTTTAACTTAGTTTGGGCGTTTACTTGGTTGGCGATAGCGCAAGGTATCTCGTTCCCTCTATCGATCAGTATGTTGCTAGAACCTCATAAGAAGCAAGCGGGCGCAGTGTCGGCATTGTCAGGCTCAATTCAGATGTGCTTGGCGGGCTTGTTAGGAGGATATTTGGTGGAAAGCTGGGTGACAACTCACCTACAACTCGGCGTGTTTTATCTGATTATTGGTGCTTGCATGGGCACAGTACTTTGGTCTTCAACGAGAATGAATAAGAAAGCCGCAGCTACCCAAGTAGAATACAGTTAAACAGCTGAAGCAGAGTGCAGTTAAGCAATTAGCTCGCTATAGTTCAGCGTACAGTCGTTAATACGTTGTATTTGTATGGATGGTTTTCTACAATACCTGCGTCCATTTAATAGGTAATAAACATGCAGCAAAATGAATTTGAAGTACTGGTAAAAGCTATCTGCGCACTAGATGGCCTGCCTCAAGCGCTTGAGCTATTGAAATCCAATGAGGATACAGAAGTCGCTGAGGCTGCTGGATCACTAACAGGTCAATTTGCGTTAGCTGAAGTAGAAGGCGAAAAGCGTATTTACCACGTGACGCTTCAAGAAAATGAACAAGGCGAAGAGCAAGAGTACATCGAACATGTCATGAATGAAGGCGATGACTTAATCAAATTTGCAGCTTGGTTCTTTGAAACTATGTTCGAATTAAAACAAAAAGACACATACCAAATTGCGGGTAAAACTTACAGACAGCCAAAGCGTAGCTAGTGTTTTAGTTACTGACTATTAGGCATTGGCGAATAGTGTCCTTTTTAAGGTCAGTGTTTCTAAGCTAAGTATTTAAAAAGCAGCTCTCTTGAGCTGCTTTTTTTATGAATGTCTAAACCAATGTCTTGGATTGCAAATGGGTATGGTGAATCAAGGTTAGACGAACTTAACATTAACTCATTGATATAACGATACAATGCTGATTTACGGAGAGACAAGAGTACGGTTATTTGCAATAGGGCGAGTTGCTTGCATTAAAGTGTGATTTAGATCTTGTTTTTGGGCGCTTTAAGTGTAAAATCCGCGCATAAGAAAATCGATTATGTGCGGAGATAAGCATGAATTACGAACTAGGCCACGCATACCTTGGTCAAATGGTAGCAAAAAACATGATGCACGAAGCATTGTATGGCAAGCCAAAGCCAAAAAAAGCATCATTCTTTAAGCGAATGATGAAGAAAATGGCGAAATAAGCATTTTCAAAAACGGAATTTAAAAAGGCCTTAAACTCGATGAAGTTTAAGGCCTTTTTCGTTTTAGCGATTAATGAAGGTCATCGCTCGTTTTGTTGTGGATGGACACAAAAAAACACTGATTAATTCACGATCGGATTTGTAACTCAGTGTGAGTTTATGCCGATTGGTTGGACAGGTCGACAACGTTATTTGGAATGGTATCTAAACCATTTTCTTTCATCCATGCTTCTAAGTTGTCGGCTCCACCGATGTATTTACCATCGAGCCAGATCTGAGGGACGGTTACTGGTGTTTTCTCACCAATGTGCGCTTTGACCTCAGGAATCATTCGATACAAAGCTGCGCTGTCTTTTACGACATCGCGGTATTGGTATTCAACACCCGCTTCATCAAGCATTTTCTTTGCCTTAACACAGAATGGGCAGGTCGCTTTACCATAAACGATGTTGCCTTTTAGGCTGTCTCGTTTGGTCCACTCTTTGATCACGGATTGAACTAACACACCGCGGTTAAGCGCTTCGCCTTGGCTTACAACCTTGCCTTCAACAACAAGGATTGGAGCATGCCAAGAGCCCAGTTTTAGAGGCTCCCACCAGTGAGACAACCAATCTTTCACTTCCAGTTCGACATCGACATCTGATAACTCATTCTCAAAAGTATCCTTAAGAATGTCTTTGGTAAGGGTACATTCCCCACATGGGATATTAACTTTAAATGGACCCCAGCTGCCTGCCCAACGGTATAGTGTAATCTTGACTGGTTTCTTCATGGTTACGGCCTCGTTTGAATTCTCTTATCCATATAGAACGGACAGTTGAACTATTTATTTCACTAACCCTAAACTTTCTTCAGTTTTGACGGCTTTTTCGTTTCCCAGTGCGTTATAAATGCGACTGACGCAATAATAATAGCAGCCCCGAGCCATAAACGACCCGGTGGAACCCAGCTAAATACAATCCAACCTGCTAGGACATTTAGCGGTAATTTTGCGTGGTCAAAAGGTTGTACGAATGAAGCATCAGCGACTGAGTAGGCTTTTACAATTGCCCATTGAGCGAGTGCCGTCATAACACCGATGACAATTAAGATAGCCCAAATCGTACCGCCGCTTGGAGTCTGCCAATCTGGCGCAGCAAGTAGGATGTTAAATGGTGTAATCAATAGTAAAAGGTAGACCACCATGGTTGAAGGACTGTCTTGTGAAGAGAGCTTTTTCACCATTAGTGAGTAGCATGCCCAAAAGAAAGCGGCGCCAATCGGTAGTAGCGTTGCCCAGTTAAAGTCTTCAGCCCACGGCTCTAGAATCACCATCGCACCCACGAAACCTGCTAAGGTCGCACCCCAGCGAGCAGCTCCAACTTTCTCTTTGAGGAAAAGCCCTGAACCTATGGTTGCAAACAGTGGCGACGTCATGAGAAGGGCAATGCCTTGCCAAATAGGAACAGGGTAAGCCAGCGCCCATATCCAAAGTTGAATACCAATTACCGATAAAAAAACACGGAATACATGCAACTTGAGGTTGTCGGTTTTTAGCGCGCGGCGAATGCCCAGCGTTTTCAGATAAGGAAGAATAGCGAACAACGCGATGGCGTATTGAATGACGGCAACGGTAGTAGAAGTAAGTCCGAAATGAATGCTAGCGATTTGAGTTAGGCTGTTAATGACGGCAAAGGCTAGGCCTGCGGTTAGCATCCAGCTAGCGCCTTGGATCGGATGGTGTTGTGACATGATGCTTCTAATTATTTGATGTGGTTTACCTATGATACGGATTTAGCACCACTTAACCAGAAAAAGCATTGATGAAGTTAGTCAGAATATTTGAATATGAAAAAGGTTGAGCTATTGCCCAACCTTTTAGTCTGTATCTAAAGCCGATTTAGATTAGAAGTCGTAGCGTACACCTAGGCGAAGTGTGTCTTCACCAGCAGTAACGAGGCCATTTGCATCTTTAACTTCATCTAAGCCGTTTAGGTAATATGCAACGTATGTACGGAAATTACTGTTTAACTTGTAGTAACCAGCTAACTCGATGCCGTCAACAGAGTCTGCTGTAGAGCCGTTTGCTGCTTCGTCTTCTTGATACGTGTAAACAACCGAAGCTGAGATTTGTTTAGTGAATTTGTACTGTGCTGCAAATTCCATAGCGGTAAACGACTTATCCTGAATTAGGACTGCTTTATCATTTACATCACCTGTTGAATATGTAGCTGCTAGGTAAAGGTTATCTAAAGAGTACGCTAGACCTGCTAGGATTTGGTCGGCACTACCGTTACCCGCACCTAGGTCCTCACCAGAGTACGCTAAACCAAGGTCTAGGCCGAATGGTAGTGAATACACACCAGAAATTCCGTAACCATCAGAGTCTTTTTCGCTGTTTGTTTTGTAAGTTGCTTCTAACTGAAGTGCATCAAAACCGCCACGGTATGCAATAACGCCATCTTCTTTATCAGATGCTGCATCGAATACTTGTTGAACACCAGAGAACTCAGTGATATCCGTAAAGTCAGAAACGATTACTGAAGCCATGTCTTGGCGACCGAAAGAAACCGCTTGGCCATCAAAATCAACACCAGCGTACATGTAACGGTTTTTGAATTCGTTACTTCCAGTACCTTGTTCCGCTTCATAAAAGCCGAAAGCAGAAACAGAGTCAGTTAGTTGAGTTTCACCGCCAACGTTAAGACGGAAGCGAGTTTCATCGCTCATCGAACCTTCAATTTCAGCGCCTTTTGACGTACCAATGAAATCACCACGGAATTCCGCACGACCGCCAATTTTAAGTTCTGTACCATCAGAGCTGTAAACTGTTGCTGCTAGAGATGAACCTGAAACTAGTGCCGCTACCACTGCAGAAGCTAGAACTGCCTTTTTCATAATCACTTACCTTGTATTTTAAAATCCGTGAGCAATGTGCTCTCCGTTTCGATATGAAGCTAATTTAGAGCAGCTAAATTAAGCTTTCATTTCTATAAAATTACATTTTCGTGAATAGGGAACTTTTTAAGTTTTGATTTTATTGCACTTTTATTTCAATAGACTGAGTGGTTTGTGAATGGTTATACAACTTATCTGTTCTTGAGTACTGACTTTCACAAGCTTCTATTTAGGAGAAGTGATGATGATATGCGTGAGAGTTATGGGGAAGTCAGAGCTTGTTCATCTTATTAACTGTTTGTACTGATTAAGATATCCTCTATGATGCAAAAACTTAGAAGAGAATAGATTTTGCTCAACAAGATGGAGACGTTGGATGAAAACAGAGTACTTAGGCGATGTTTTACAAGGTAGGCAGGTTATTGGCTCCTTGAATGTTGAAGACCTACCCGTTGGAGAGCACCAGTTTTGGTTTCAAGTAACCAGTGATGGGCTAGGGCAACCCAAGAACATGCCGGTTTCTGTTTTCAAAGGCAGTCAAGCAGGTCCTAAGTTGATGATCACCGCTGGTATTCACGGTGATGAGCTCAACGGTGTGTTGGCTGCTCAGCAAATTATCAGAGACTTAGTCGGTAAAACTCTCAAAGGCACGGTAACGATAGTGCCTACTGTGAATTTGTCGGGTTTGCTTAACCACAGCCGCGATTTTATCTCTTCGGATCCGGGCTCTTGCCCTGCCAACCTTAATCGACTCTTTCCGGGTGATGCGAATGGCTTAGCGGCAGAGCGCTTTGTTGCGTCTTTGTGGGATCGCTTACTCAAACACAATGCGACATTCGCCGTTGACCTGCATACCCAAACTCGTGGCGCGGTCTACCCACTTTATGTTTTTGCTGACTACCGAATTGAACAATGTCTTGAAATGGCAAGGTTGATGACACCAGATTGTGTTCTCAATGATCCCGGCGATCCAGGTATTCTTGAAACGGTTTGGAATCGAAGTGGAATTCCGAGCATTACGGTGGAAGTGGGGATGGGTAAGTTTACTCAGCCTGATATGATTCAACGAGCCGTGGACGGTGTTTTTAATATGCTGTCTTACTACGAGATGCTTGATGGTGAAGACCCGTTTGAGGCAAAGCAGCTGCCAAGTATGGACTGGATAGAAGGCAACAACGTCGTATCTATCCGCGCAGACATAGGTGGCTTTGTGCTGCCTCAGGTCGAGCTTTTACAAAGTGTCGAACAAGATGATCTGCTCGCCATCCAATATGATGCGTTCGGTAATGAATGTCGTCGTTATCACGCACCATCTTCTGGTCGTGTACTCAGCTATAACGTGGATGCATTAAGGGAGCCGGGCGCGCTTGTTTGTCGCTTGCTGAGTTAAGCAAAAAAAAAGACCGAGCAGGCTCGGTCAAAGGACAGTTGTCTTGAGTTAACACGTCTTTGACTCATCGACAGAACTGCTTTTAGCGTAGCGAGGGTTAATTAAGAATCTATTGCGAGATGGTGACACTTCGACTTTTTTTGTTTCAAAACCATGACTTCAGAACTGTCGCTTCAAAGTGTTCTATTGTTTCGAAGCAATGAAAAAGCCGACTGCGGGTTGCGCGAGTCGGCTTTTATTCACTTCTCTTTCGAGTCTTTATCTCTATCTACGCACGATTAAAAAGCGTCATCCACGATATCTTTAAGTCGGTCGTAAGGCACATATCCTGGTAAAACATTTCCGTTCATCATCATGGTTGGAGTGCCCGTTAAGCCGAGTGCACTGAACGTTTGATGGTTAGTGGTTAGAACCTGGTTTTGTTCTTGAGTTGTTTTTAGTTCCGCCTCTGTTCCCGTCTTCTTGGCAACGGCTTCTAGTGAGCTTTTCGAGTGAATACCGCTTTTCGCCATCAGCAATCTATCAACTTCAGGGAATGCTTCTGGGTTATCTTTCCATACTTTCATCGCGTATAGCGCCGCGTTGGTGTCTAGCCCTGCAACTTGTTGTTGCTTAAACGATAAGTACACGTTGATCACTTTAATGTCGCTGTTTTCAGAGGCTAATTGAACCAAGCCTTTTTCCAAGCGCTTACAGTAAGGGCAGTTATAGTCGGTAAAGTTAATGATGACCGATTTGCCATCCGGATTGCCCGTGATTGGGTGAGCGTCATTGTTGTACAACCAATCATGGCTTCCTGCTTGAGCCTTCTTCGACTGTTCTTGCCCTGCTACGTACTGCTCTAAGCTGGCATGTAAACCAGAGATCGTAGAAGGGTTCTCTTTCAGAAATTGGTTAATCTCTTCAAGTTGCTGGGTTTGTTCTGTGCTTAACTCAGCGAAGGCAGTGGTGCTCATTAGTGAGCCTAAAATCAGTGTACTAATCAGATGCTTTTTCATGCTATTTATTCTCTAATTCTTGATAATCGTGAGCGCTCATTGGGTCGCGCTCACGGAAATCCTGTTCGTTAAACGGGCTAAATCGAGTTGTTCACCTTGCTTTGCTCTGTTTTTCTTTGTAAGCGAGTTAGGCAAAGTAGGTTCTCAACCAAAGCCCTATCGGGGAAGTAATGCCTGTTGCGATACTGCTAATCTTTCCATCTTTTATGATGACGATGCTTGGAGTGACACTAACGCCCCAACTTCTGCTGATAGATCCAGAAAGATCATTGATCACAGGGAAGTCATACTCTTTCGCCTCTAAGTAGCGCTGAACACGCTCGTCTGGACCAGACGATAGAGCGACCGAAACCACCTGATGGGAATCACTGAAGCTATTGACGGATGGGCTTACAAATTTGCAGGCACCACACCAAGTCGCCCAAAAATAGACAATGACTGGCTTACCATTTTTGCTTAGCTCGATAACATCAATATCTTCGCCTTGGAGCGATTGACCCACAATTGGAATCGCGTCGCCCTGAGGCATGCTTCTGCTGTGATAAAAGTCCATCGCAAATGAAACCACGCCAACGATCAATATCATTGAAACCAGTTCCTTTCCCCACTTCTTAAGACGACTTGGCTTTTTGGTTTCACCCTTTACAGCGCTGTCTTCAGTCGTGCTAGATTTATCTTCATTGTTGGGAGTCTTCATCTATTATCTCGCAGCGTCGATGGCTTGAACGACAGTGTCACTGTCGAGAATGACAGGCAGTGGAATACCGCTTCTATAGCTTGGGCCGTAGACGATATTAAATGGCACACCAAATCGACCATTACTTTGTAGGTATTGAGTGACACTTTCACTTGGTGTTGTCCAATCGCCTTTCATCAAAACAATGTCTTCTTGCTGTAGGTGGCTGTAGACAGGGTCTTGGAGAATGACGCCGATCTTGTTGGCCTTACAGGTAATGCACCACTCAGCGGTCACATCGACAAATACCGTTTTGCCTTGCTCAACCAATTGAGGGATTTGTTTTGCATCTAGCTTTTGCCAATCGAGATCGTCAACAATCGGTGTCGCCCAGTTATCAGCGGTGACACTACCGACGATCAATGCAGCACCAAACACCAAGGTTGTGGTTGCGACAATAGGAATAAGTACCTTGCGGCCCAACTTACGGCCAATCCAAATCAATACTGTAATCACGATAAACAGTGACAACAGGATCGTCGGGAATTTACCAATGAATGGGCTCATTAGGCTTGTTAACCATAGACTGGTAATGAACATCATTAAGCCAAATACCAGCTTAACTCTGAACATCCATGCCCCAGGTTTTGGAAGCAGTTTTGTAAGACTCGGGAACAGCGCGAAAATCAACCAAGGTGCACTCATACCGATGCCGAGTGCGATAAAGATAGCCCACAACTCTTGGTAGCTTGCCCCAAGTGCATAAGCAACTGCGGTTCCTAAGAACGGAGCACTACACGGCGTTGCCAACAGCGTCGCAAACATGCCTTGAATAAAGTGGCCTGAATGTGAGTCATCACCTTTGGTTGCCATCCAAGTGTTTAAGCTGGAAGGCAGTCTGAATTCGAATAACCCAAGTAGGTTAATCGAGAACAGCAAAGTGATGATCAGCATGAATCCGATGAACCAAACATTTTGGAACTGGATTCCCCAACCAATCGCATTGCCACCCATTTTTAGAACGGTCATGCCAAGGGCTAGGAATGCAAATGATGTAATGACACCTGACGCAGAAGCTAAGAATGAGAGTCGGATATGACGATTAGATGCGCCTTGGTTTTGAATGATGCTGTTTAGCTTCATTCCTAATACAGGCAGCACACACGGCATAATATTGAGGATTAAACCACCAATCAAAGCAAAGCCGATCATTGCAAGAAAACCGTTGTTACTTGCTTGATAAGCAATAGGTTCTGAGCCGACTTGAGCGGTCATCTCTTCGGCAAAATTAGTGTCTGAAACGGTGACACTAACGGTGCGATCCGTTAAGTCGACTTCGCCTATCCAGTTGCTGACGTCAAATACAGCGGTCATCGTATTGCCGGTGATGTGGACGGTTGGTTGAGCAAAGAAATCATCGATTACTTCTTTGCCATCGATCAACACCATCGGCTTATCCCAGCCTTCGTTACTGGTTAGTTGAGTGACCAGTTGTTGCTTGCTTTTGTCCCAAAATAGACCGTTTACTGAAGTCCGGTTCGCTTCTCTTGGAGATTGGCTCATGCCTTGGTTGAACAAGAACATCGCTTCTTCATCGAACTGCAATTGCTGCGTGTCGATAGGGAGTTCGATGTCATAGTCAGTCAAAACACAAATATTGGTGCACGACGGGAACGAGAGAGAAGCCCTAAATACAGCAGGTTGCGTTTTGTCTTTCAACGTTAGGGTGACAGGAAAGCTTACGTGCTTTTTGTAGCCCAGCGTCATTACGTCAAGTTGTTCGTAGTATTTAGGGATCGGCCAATGCCAATCTACAGACTCTATATTAGTTGAATCAGACCAATCCCAGCTTGGCGGAATGCCACCTTCACCTGGGCTGCGCCAATAGGTTTTCCAGTCACCGTCGAGTGTAACGTCCAATACAGTTTGAACGGTACCGCCGTTATCCGACTGTTCACCCGTCGACATCATTCGCATCTTAACTGGCGGATGCTCAGGCACGCTTATCCAGCCCGTGGTTTGAGCCAGGGCGGTAAATGACGTCATGACTAAGATTGCAGTGACGAAAGCTTTTGCGCATGTGCGCATGCAGAATGCCAACGAATCGACAAACTTAGTTAGTAGTGTGTTGTACACAAATGTATCTCCAAAAAATAAATAAAAGGGTGGAATAGCCCGGTTATTTACTCTCTAAATATACAGTGCTTTAGGTGTAAGCGGTGTTTTGTAGGTCGAGAAGAGCGATGATTCTCTCCGGATAATCTCGAGATGTGCGGAGATAAGTTGAATGCAACAGCAATCATCAGAACGAAAGGGATCAGCCAGCCCGTTTTAGGTGCGGCAAAGGTCAGCATTTTTGAACTAAGACTGCATGAGCTTGAATTGGGTGACGTTAACATTTTAGACGCTTCTAAACCGAAAATACTGGCGTATAGAGCGGCCATTTTTTCTGAAGAAGCGATGTCGGTTTGAGGATTACTGGTTTCTGTATGAGTTTGGGCGCCAACTAGGACTGATTGACCATTAGCGGATGTAGATAACGATACTTTCTTTACGGCCAGAGTACTCGCCAGACAAGTTAAGATAACCAGTCCGGTAAGGAGAAGTGCCCAAAGCGATTGCTTTTGTTGGCGATTCTGTGTGGGTAAGAAAAGTAGCGATGTGTTCAGCAAATTAGTCAGTAATCTAATCAGTTAATAGTTAATAGTTAATAGTTAATAGCTAAAGCGAGCTCATTGAATTGTGGCTAGCTTAGATAAGTTCTCTTCGCGCCACAAGTCATAAAATGGTTAAAGTGAAACTATATATAAACGAGAGAAAATGTATATACACGAGAGACGATGATTAAACATGGACTCACGCGAATACGACATAGGGCTCTGGTTAAAGTTCACAATAACCGGCAGTTATAACTAATTTATTCTGTATCGATTTGTTTATTCACGATGAGGCTATGCAAAAAGCCCAACAGATCTTAGAGGAACTTATTGGGCTTAATCGTTGGTTTTATTGGAAAGGCTTAGTGAGTACGGCGAGGGCCATTACGTACCAAATCTTTACCATTTTCGAAAACTTCTTTGGTGATCCAGCGAGCGAGCAGAACTTTGTGGCTGCTGTTGAAGACAGCAACGAAGTGACGACCATCTGAATTATTGGTTGCCATGCCTACACCTTCAACGCCTTCAAGACCCAAACCGCCAGCTTCCACTGAGATTAGGAACTTTTCTAGTTCTTCTAAGGAATCGATAATATCAAGTTCGTTGTTCATTTCTATGCTCTCTTGCTGTTAGCTAACATCAGATTTAAGGCGTTTTTGTGCATGTGCTTAAGTGACGATATTGGCTTTTGTTCTTTGTTGGTTGCGTACTTTACAGGTCATAAGAGGGGATTGGAACTCTCAAATATTAGATACGTACTGATATTTTGTGAATTTTTAACACAACATACGTTTAAATGCTTGTTATCCATATTCTTTTTACTACTATTTAAGGGGTCAATTTGGACATTCATAGGAATTAACATGATAAAGGTTTGGCGTTGTCTATTTTTAATGTTGGCGTTTGTGGCATCAGGGAGTTTTGCACAAAGTGTCGATAAAATAGCAGAAGTACAAGACCAGCTAATGCTGGACCTAACAACATTAGAAACAGCGCACGATGCTGAGAAGCCGTTTCTAGAAGATATATTAAGACGAAAGAACCAAGCACTACGTAAAGAGATTTCCTCCCAATTATCATCCGATAAGAAGGAGGGCTTAGACGCTGTTCTTGCCCAACAGGTAGATCTTTTACAACATTTACTGTCATTGAACGAAGTTAAAATTGTCTCTATGAGCAAAGACAACCGTTCCGCTGAAGGTGATGCTAAAAAGCGTCTTGAATTGTTGATTCAAAAACGTATCGGAATGATGGATGATTACTATCAGCAACTCTCTAAAACCTTAAGTTGGTCAAAAGGTCGAGGCGTTGATGTATCGGCTGCGGAAAGTCAGTTAAAAACCGCATTGGTTTCTCGTTCTCAATATCTGACCAATGCGATCCTGTATACAGACACGCAGCGTCAAGATCTAGAGCGTCGCTTGTCTTTTGTTAGTGAAGACGAAAAGGCGACAATAAAAACTGAGTTAATACGTTTCAGCGAACGAACCAGTGTAATGGTTGCCAGCTTAGAGACAAGTATCTCTATGATGGCCCCGTTTGGTGTGGATGTCACTTCGTACAAGCGCATTCTATTAGCGACTACTGGGGACATTAACGCCGATGTGTTGGATGTCGATGTTGCACTGGATCTATTGGATAGCTGGCTTCGATCGTTCAGTTCATGGGCGTTTGACAACACGCCTTCATTTATCGTTAAACTCGCTCTGTTTCTTGGTATTTTATACGTAACTCGCCTTATTGCTAACGTGGCTCGTAAGACCGTTCGTAAGAGTGTCTCGCACTCTAAAATGGACTTTAGCGTATTGATGCAGGAGTTCTTCGTATCCATCGCATCTAAAGCGGTCGTGTTTATTGGTTTGCTTATCGCTCTGTCTCAAATTGGGATTGAGCTAGCGCCACTATTAACCGGTTTCGGTGTTGCGGGTGTCATTATTGGTTTCGCATTGCAAGACACACTATCTAACTTTGCGTCAGGTTTGATGATCTTGATCTATCGTCCTTATGATGTGGGCGACATGGTTAAAGTGGCCGGCGTTCAAGGCACAGTAAAAGACATGAGCTTAGTGTCGACGACCATTCAAACCATCGATAACCAACGCTTGGTGATCCCGAACAACAAAATTTGGGGTGACGTGATCAACAACATCACTGCAGAGCGTGTGAGACGTGTTGATATGGTCTTCGGCATTGGTTACTCAGATGATATCGATAAAGCGAAAGCGGTATTGAACGACATCATTCTTGCGCACCCTCTAGTACTGAAAAAACCGGAGCATATGATCAAGCTTCACACCTTGAATACGTCTTCTGTTGATTTTGTCGTCAGACCTTGGGTTAAGACCGATGACTATTGGGATGTGTATTGGGATGTGACGGAAACCGTGAAGAAACGCTTCGATGAAGAAGGTATCACGATCCCATTCCCTCAACGAGATGTGCATATTTACAATCACGAAGAGAGCTAAGCGAAAGAGCTAGTACGAGAAGTAATTTCGAATAGAGCTATTACGAAAAAAGCTAATACGAAAAAGCTAAGCATGGCTTAGAGCCATCATTCTTAATGTGATATCAAATGGACGCTGAATAAGCGTCCATTTTTATTGGCTTCCGTTTATATTGAGCTTCATTCTTTTATGTCACTCAACCGCCTTAGAATTACGTTATGATGGGGTAGGCTTAGTTTGGACAGTTGAAAGCGAATGGATGATTCACAGCAAAAAACGAATAGTAGAAATACACCTGTAAGAAAAGCGACCCGAATTGAAAGCGTCATGAACTCTGCGATGTGGCATTTAACTCAGCGAGATATGACGGAAAGCGAGTTGGTTGCGAAGCTCAAAGTGAAAACCGACAATCAAGAATGGATCGATGAAACTCTAGGGACACTGAAAGGCTTCGGGTATCTCAAGTCTGACCAAGTGTTTGCAGAACAATTCGTGGAACAAGCTTTTTCTGGTGAATTCGGTTCTCGATATATTGTCGAAAAATTGAAGAAGAAAGGCCTGACCGATTCAGTGATTTCTGATGCAATCCATAAAGTGTCCTTCGAAAAGTCTATTGATGAGCAAACCATCTTGATAGACCGTATCAACCATTACTATACAAGTTTTACCATGAGCCGTGAAAAGCTTGTCGCGACCCTGCAAAAGCGTGGTTTTAGCTACCAGCAGGTGAAGGTAGCGATTGACCAGCACACGCAGTCGCATGAACTGAAAAGTAATATTCAAATTAAGGCAGAGAAAGCTGATTTGGAAAAAGAGGTGCTTAAGTATGCTCGTAAAGGCAAAGGCTTGACTGCTATTCAGCAAGAGCTTAGACAGCGACAAATTGACACCAGCGAGTTGTCATCGTTGGTCGACCGATTAATTAATGAGGAGCAACTGGATTTCTATTCATCTTGTTTGGAACAGCTGCAGAAGAAATCATATGACCTCAACGATCACAAAGAGCGTTCAAAGGCGTACGCAATGTTAAGTCGAAAGGGCTTTTCGTCGGATGAAATCAAATTTGCTCTGAGTGAAGGCAACGAATAACAACCAACATTATGCGTAAAGAGTGTACATAGCCTTGCTTTAACGTGTCGTGTGTAGGTTTTCTGTAAGACCTAGGCCATTGCGTAAGGCGAATTGAATCAGGTCATTGTGGCTGTTTAAATCGAGCAATCCAAGCATTCTGTATTTATGCGATTCTATCGTTCGAGAGCTAAGGTGGAGCTGTTCTGCACACTCTTTTGCACTAAACCCTTGAGCAATGAGAGCCAAAACCTTGGTTTGTTTTTTGGTGAGTAATAATAGCTTCTCACTATCATCTGCTAGCCGATTCTCATTTTGCTTTAGTGTCCTCGCTAGCGTTGAGTGCTGCCAATAACAGAGCCAAAGTTCACAGACTAACTTTAAGCGCTGGATGTCTTCGAGGTCAAAGGTGGTTTCGTTGTCGTGAAAGTTAGTGAAAGATAATGCTCCCCAGCGTTGGTTAAACAGCTGCAAAGGAATGATGCAGTGCCATCTTCCCCCTTCTTTATAGATCTTCTTTAACACATAGTTTTTGGTTGAAACGAGTTCGTCACTGGTAAAGGTGAGATATGTTTCATTGGTTTTCAATAGCTTTAGGTAATCAAGGTAGTTACCGCCAACCAAACTTTTCTTATCGACAGGAGGTATGTTTGCTTTGGATACTGAACAAGTTTTCCCGTCTTCAAGTAAGACCATTGAATTCGGGTAAAGCGTTAAACGATCAATCCCGAACCAATCGAGTACGTCAAAGCTTGCTTCTGACCACGTTGTTTGAAAGTTCTTAGGATCGCTATTAATAAGAGAGGTTGATTGTTTCATTAATAGCTGTTCAAAACTTAGGCTTAAAGCAGACACGTTTTTCCTTTCTCGATACATTCATTAGGTCAATACTCAGAAGATATTCGTTCGAGTGGCTCAGTGCAAGATAAGATTCTTATATATATCATAGGTTCTATTTTTAAGTTTTTTATAACTCTTAGTTCTAGATTGTCGAATGATAAGCAGTACATTTACTGCATTAATTGAACGGTGTTTTTTAATAAGATCGGGCATTTCTATAACCGAGTAAACACTGTGATAAGTTTAAGGACGTTACTGTCTATTTCAGTCTCGATGTTGACCTTTTTTCATTCCGTTACACACGCGAATACCTCTCCAATGTTTGTTTACGCGCAATCTCCAATTCATTCAAATGTGCTTTCCACACAACTTCGTTCTGCTCAGCCTAAAAGAGCGGGGACCATTGAGTTCAAGTCCTCCTATACTCAAGCCAGTATATGGGCACACACGAGTGCGTATGCTCTCGACTATTATCAAAATCAATCCAATATTGCGATTGAATGGCAAGCTTCACCTGTCTGGAAAACGGAGCTGGATTACCGAGTTGTGACTGCAAAAGATAATGGTTTAGACAGTTTTGTGATGGGGTTTCATGACCTGTTTCGTATTGGCCAGAATGGTCGCGATCAAGTGGCGGAAGATCAATTCACCATGGGTTTTCACAATGCAGATATTTATATGTCTGATTTTGAGGGGGATGACTTAACCAACGCTCTGACGTTCTACAATGAACTTCTACTGTATTCTAGAGGGCCAATGTCGCTCTCGGCTGGTGGCTCTTTGTTTTACAACAATGTAAGAAGTGGGCAGTTTGCGAGAACCAGTTTTGATCAAGGTGTTCAGCTTAACTACAGCTATATCACTCCTAGGCACAGCGTTTTTTCAACCATTGGTCTTGTACATCGAGATAGCGATGTGTATGTCGTTAGTCTTGAAAATTTCAGCGCAAGTTGGGCGATTGGGTATGAGTATCGGTTGAATCAACGCCATAGCTTATTGATTGAGTCTCTCAACTATCAAGGTTGGGCGAGCAATGACCCGGACTTTTCTGAACCTTCTAACGAGGTCGTTTTGGGTTATCGCTACCGCTTAAATCAACTCGTAGTCGAAGCGCTGATGATTGAGAACATCCGTAATATGGATAACAGCACCGATATCGGCTTTACACTCGGATTACGTTTTTCAATATAAACGACACATTAATATATTCTTATTTCATGAAATTCACCAAAGCTATAAAATTTTCAGTAAATTTACGGTATATCAATAACCTGTTTTTTTGAACAATAGCGCCACTCCAAAAGGCCGGATTAACAAGGCCGAATCAATATATAGGTAGTGGTTATCATGAAAAAGACATTAGTAGCACTTGCGATTGCGAGCATTTCAAGTTCAGCTTTCGCTGTAAACACAAGCAGTCAAAACAGCCAGAATGAAGACATGTTCGCATTTGACTCAATGCATAAAGATCAATTTTCAGTATCTGGTGCTATGGGTGTTGGCGGTTACTACGATACTGGTTCTAAAGCATTTTACGATGACTGGGCTACAGGCCTTACACTTGCGGTAAACTACCGTAACAACCGTATTGTTGGTTACTTCGAAACTGACTTGATGGTGAACTACACAACAGACAATAACGTTTCAGCGAATGATTCAGTTAACTACAAGTGGACAAATGGCATCGATACTGGCCCTGCTGCTGACGTAGACAAAGCTTGGCTTGGTTTTGACACTGGTTTCGGTATCGCTTCATTTGGTTGGGAAAACGATACAGCACTAGACAAAGTGGATGGCGCTGGTGATAACACTTACGAGTTTGGCGCTTCTGCTGGTGATGCTTCTGACGGCTTCAATGTTGTTAAATTCCAAGGTGCAACAAGTGGTATCGCTTACGGTATCTCTTACTTCGAAACGAAAGATTCTCGTGACAATGATAAGTTCGATAAAGGTGTGAACGGCTACATCGGTCTAGAGCAAGAAGTATTCAACCTATACGCAGGTTACGAAAACCGTGATTACGAAGCTAATTACGAAGTTTACACGGTAACTGGTAACGTAAAAATCGGTGACCTAACACTAGGTATGAACTCTTGGATTGATGACGCAGATTCTGAGAAAGACACTGGTTACTACGTTTCAGGTGGTTACGCGGTTTCTGAAGACCTAACAATTGCAGCGGGTTACGCCTCTAACAGCAATGAACTTGATGGCCAAGCGGACGTAGATGCTTCTTACATCAACATCGCGGCAATGTACCGTATCGCTGACAACGCTGACATGGGTATCGATATCAAGCAAGACATCGATGGTGCTCGTATTGGCGATTCTAACTTGCAATATGATGAAGAGACTCACGTATTCGCAGCAGCTTACTACTACTTCTAAGAACTTGAACTCATAAGAGCTTCTAAGACATTTGATGGTAATGGTGTAATAGCTTGCCCGGTCGTTACACCATGTTCTCTTCTTTTTGCAGTGTAAGCATCCACAGATTGATATGTGGTTTTTCACTCAAGTGCTACGAGTGGAATTATTATCTGGAGAAATGTAATGATTAAAAGCATTACAGCCCAGGGTGTTATTTATGGAAATGATACCCTGTTTACGTGTAAACCGAATCGTAATGGACTATTTGAATTGGCGCGTAAACATGGAAGAGTCGCAGGTACCCGCCCACAAGATCTCAAGAACAAGGTTTATACTGAATCTCTTGATGAAGCTTGGAATCTACTCAAAACAGAGAAGTTTTATATTGTTTTGACGGGGCAAGTATTTGGCATTCATCGAAAATCATTGCGAAGTGCTGATTCTGTTGATGTTGAGTTTGATACTGAAACTCGCTCGACATGTGTCACGGCATAGATCCAACGCTGAATATAAAAAGGACGATAAATTATCGTCCTTTTTTCGTTTGAATTTTTGGTTCAACCTTGGTTACAGATGCTCAGCACCCGCTATCGGCCGTATTGCCCAACGATAAAGTGTTCAAACTCATCACACATCTGATGATTTGATTTGTCATTATTCGTCAACTCGGTAGCCCCATCAACGATCGATATCTTCGCATTCAAATCCGCGACTGGTGCACGTTCTCTTGTCGACAGTTGTTTGATTTTTTGCTCCTCAATCGCCCAAGCTTCCTCTGGCGATAAGTTACACTCGTCAGCGAGGTATTTGGCATTAAAACCTTCCCCAGTCAGGCTTTCGATTGTCCCATTATGATTGACGCTGTTTCCTTGATGCCAATAGTGCTTAGCTAACAAAGGGCCGATCTCTGGGTTATCCGTTAAGTAGCCAAACTTATCGGTGAAATACGCACGAGTTTGATACACCGCCATATGAGCCAGAAGGTAACCTTGATACGCGCAAGATGCTTCATCCGACAATAGATGCGGGATTGCCATTAATGGGCGAGGGCTACAAGCTAATCCAAGAATCGTTTTCTCACTGCTACGAGCAAGAGCAGTGATCTTTTCCGGTGTCAGATCTTCATCCGCCAATTCGTAAAGTGCTCGCTCGAAATACGGAACCACTAAAATGCTGCGTTCTTGATAAGCTCTGAAGGGTTGTTTGTTATCGATGATTGCTTTGATTAACTCGTCAGGTACTGCTTGGCCATCTGCATTAAGCGCGTATTGTTTGAGCCAATCGGCGTCATTCAATAAGCTGTCACAGAACATGGATTGCGTTTCGGCATAAGCCATCGAGGTTGGTGCAAATTCCTGAGAGAAACAAGGCGCGTTCATCTTAACGTTGGCGAAATGCGCTGCGTGGCCGCCCTCGTGAAATAGCGTGTTGATACCATCATAACCGCTGCCGATTTGGTCGGGCTTGGCGTTGCTCGTGAAGTTAACTTGAGCCGCTACCCAAGTGTCTTGATCGTAGAAAGATGGGATAGGGCCATGGCAGAAACCATTAGGGTATTTACCTTTACGATCAAGCAGATCCAATTTTAATGTCGCTTGAGAGTATTCGATGTTTAGGCGACCAAAAGATTCAATCCAGCGTCGAAGTGACTTTGAGAACGGAACATAAGGATCAAGATTATTCATAACGTCACCTGCAAAAGAGTAGGTAAAGTTATGGGCTTGAAGTGCACTTTCGCCTTTTTGCTCAGCCAAATTGGCTAGGCTTTGCTGATGGCTATCGCGTGTACGTGCTTCGAAGTCGTCAAGAATCGTAAACAGCTGCTCTGTCGTCATCTGTTCGGTTTTAACCACCGAGTAATCAAAGAAGGTTTTAAAACCCAGTGATTGAGCAAATTGGTTACGTTTTTTGATCAGTTCAATGAAGCCGTTAGCCAGCAGCCACTGTTCTAAATCTAATAGTGCTTGGTGTGCAGAAAGCCTAACTTGTTCATTACCATTACTTCTAACGGCTGAACCTAAAACGGGCAGTGACCCTTCTGTTTCGTCGCCTGTTTCATTTACGTAAGTCATCACATGATTTTGTTTTTTCTCAAACAGTTCAGCCTCAAACTTTATGAGTTCGGCTTTAAGCTTCTGTGACTGCTCTGACTCAATAGCGTGAGATCTAAAGGTCGCTAACCAACCATTCAAGCCTGTTAGCGTACTCTCTTTTTCTAGGGGATCTTGAATTTTATCGATAGCAGCTAGTTGCGTTTCGATAGCAGCAATTTGTTCGGCAGAGCTAAGAAATTCCGTCCACTGAGTCTGCGCGAGTGTCGAGCCATCGTGGTCGTCACTGATCCCCATATATGTATCCCAAAAGAAGTCTTCTTTTGCTTTATGAGTCGCAAGATACTTTTGATTCAATTGGTTGAGATAGTTCGTTGCAGTCATGACATTCCTTGAAAATTAACCAGTAATTTCAACATTATGACACATTCATTGAATGTATTTTGTGATGTTGCATATAGCGGAATGTAAATTACATGGCTATCAAGCCGTGTTGAACCAATACGGTTTTATCAGCTTTCCACCAGAAGCTATTCAGCGTAACAAAGTTAGATTGTCGCTTGAAGACCTGCTATTGAAGGTGGATATAATTAATGGGTACGATGTGTTGTAACTTTTGCAGGGGAGTGATATTATCTTTTTCGTAATGGTTCTCAACGTGACGGGTTACGTTATTCGGTGATGAATTTATCTAGCGGGCATGTATGCCCGTTTTTTTTCGCTTAAAATTTGCGACTCGAGCAGTTGTTTGTTGATTGGTCACGTATAATGGGCGCTTCATATAGCGCTAAATAAGCTCAGTCGATGAAAATCCTTCAAGTTCTAATCTTGCCTCTAATGCTGTCCCTTAATGCTTTTGCATTTTCCGCGCAAGCAACCGAAAGCTGGTGGCTAAGAACAGTATTTAACAGCAGCGCAAGTCTGCCGAGTTCTCAAGACTATATTAACGATACTGCACTCATGGATTGTGGCGAAGTTGAAGGCACTCTGTTGTGCAGTGACCTCACTCAATATTACGATTTGGATGTTTATGTTGAACTGGAATTAGGCGACTCAAGCGTTGAAACGGTTCGCTTAAATCTGCCATATTCGAACCTAAGTTACACAAAGCTTCAAGCCTACCTTCGCCAAGATGGCTTTGCTCTCAGCTCAATTCGTATTGGAGAGGATGAGTTCGATGTGGTCGCTCAACTCGAACAAGCGAAACATGAGGGCGTTGGTTTTGATGAGGTAGATAAACAACTCGTCGAATTTATCAATGCACCACATCATTCCTCTGAGCAAATGAGTTTATGGAATGTGCCTAGTTCTTCTTCATCTTCTTCTCGTTCTTCAGCTCCTTGGATTCAGTTACATAGTGATGGCGACAACTTAACGGTTGAACTAAATCGTCTTTAATTGCTCAAATTTATAGATGGTTTCGTCATTCATTAGAGTAAACAAGCCTTTTGGGAGAACGGCTGAGGGGCAGACAGCAAGCTATTATTGATTTTAGTGTTCGTTTTTCTGCGGCTCTCACATTTTTTAGTAAGCGTTTACCTTTGCCATTTGTTATACGTTGAGCCTTCGGTAAAACGAGCTTAGGATACGTTCAGTATTGATAAAGGAGACAACCCATGGTTGCAAGAGTAACGACAGCGCCACAAGGCCCAGAACTCTCTGAGTTGGTGCAAGGATACTGGCGTACAGCAGAATGGGGTATGACCCCGCAACAACGCCTGACTTTCCTGAAGCAGCACATTGATCTTGGCATCACAACTGTTGATCACGCGGATATTTACGGTAACTACCAATGTGAAAAGTTGTTTGGTGAAGCATTAACGCTTGAGCCAAGCCTTCGTGATGATATTCAAATCATCACCAAGTGCGATATCAACTTGTGTGGAGACCACACTCCAGATCGTAAGATCAATCACTATGACACCAGCGCGCATCATATTTACCAGTCGGTAAATAACTCTCTAGAGCGTCTGGGTGTAACCGAACTTGATGTATTACTGATTCACCGCCCAGATGTACTGATGGATGCAGATGAAGTAGCAGAAGCGTTCGCTGAATTACATAAGGTAGGTAAAGTTAAGCACTTCGGTGTCTCTAACTTTTCACCGCGTCAGTTCGACTTACTGCAATCTCGACTAGGTAAGCCACTAGTGACTAACCAAGTTGAAATCAATCCATTGAACTTTGAAGTGGCCCATGATGGTACGTTGGATCAGCTGCAGATGAACCGTACTCGTCCAATGGCGTGGTCTTGTCTCGGTGGCGGCAGCATCTTCAGTGGCGATTCAGCACAAGCGATTCGCGTTCGCGATGAGCTAGAGGCGATTCGTCTAGAAGTGGGTGCAGACAGCATTGACCAAGTGATTTACGCTTGGGTTCGTCGTTTACCGTCTAATCCGATTGCTATTATTGGCTCAGGTAAGATTGAACGTGTGAAGACGGCTGTTGATGCACTGAAAATCGAGCTGACTCGTGAGCAGTGGTATCGCGTATGGGTTGCTTCTAAAGGTCACGGTGTGCCATAGGTAGCGATTCAAAATAGAAGCAAAAGCCAGCTAACAAAGCTGGCTTTTTTGTGTTCGCCTAACATGTTTCTTCAAAACTGTGATTAAGGTGGAATAATTTTCAAAAACACTCATAATGCACTCTGTTTTTCACCAGTTGGATATTTCCATTGAGCACTTCAAAATTCTCTTCAATCGCCCTTAAACCTGAGCTTCTAAATACGTTAGATTCTCTTGGTTATACTGAAATGACGCCTATTCAAGCGTTAAGTCTTCCTACTATTCTGGATGGCAAGGATGTTATCGGTCAGGGTAAAACGGGTTCAGGTAAAACAGCTGCCTTTGGTTTAGGCGTGCTGCAAAACCTACGCGTTAAGCGTTTTCGTGTTCAATCTTTAGTGTTATGTCCGACTCGTGAGCTTGCAGACCAAGTAGCAAAAGAGATCCGTACTCTTGCTCGTGGCATTCACAATATTAAAGTGCTGACACTATGTGGCGGTATGCCAATGGGCCCACAAATTGGTTCATTAGAGCATGGCGCACACATTCTTGTGGGCACTCCTGGTCGTATCCTGGACCACCTAGAGAGAGACCGTATTGACCTGTCTGAGTTGAACACACTTGTGTTAGATGAAGCCGATCGCATGCTGGAAATGGGTTTCCAAGATGCACTAGATGCTGTTATTGAAGCAGCACCAAAAGATCGTCAAACGTTATTGTTCAGTGCAACTTTCCCTAAACAGATTAAATCTGTTGCAGACCGCATCATGAATAACCCTGAAATGGTGAAGGTTGAATCAACGCACGATCACTCAAGCATCCAACAACACTTTTATAAGGTTGAAGGTACTGAAGCTCGTGATGATGCACTAGAGCTAATGCTTCTTCATCATCAACCAGAGTCAGCGGTTGTGTTCTGTAATACTAAGAAAGAAGTACAGAACGTAAATGATGAGCTAAGCCACCGTGGTTTCAGTGTTATCGAGCTTCATGGCGACATGGAACAGCGTGAACGTGACCAAGCTTTGGTTCAGTTCTCAAACAAAACCATCTCTATCTTGGTTGCAACCGATGTTGCCGCTCGTGGTCTTGATGTTGATAACCTAGATGCTGTGTTCAACTTTGAGTTGTCTCGCGATCCTGAAGTTCACGTACACCGCATCGGTCGTACTGGACGTGCAGGAAGCAAAGGCGTCGCTATCAGCTTCTTTAGCGAAAAAGAGATGCACCGTGTTGCTCAAATTGATGAGTACATGGATATGCCAATCGAACCATCTCAGTTGCCAGCTAAACCAATCGCTAAGCCGTACTACTCAAACATGGTAACCATCCAGATTGATGGTGGTAAGAAAGCGAAACTTCGCGCAGGCGATATCCTTGGTGCGTTGACAGGCCAAGGCGGTATTGATGGTAAGTCAGTAGGTAAGATCAACTTGTTCGCGATGCGTGCTTACGTTGCTGTAGAAAGATCAATGGCTAAGAAAGCATTAGGTAAAATCGAATCAGGTAAAATGAAGGGTCGTCAATTCCGCGCCCGAATTCTGAAGTAATTCGAGATTGTCTCCCTTTACTGCTAAGTCATGCTAGTGATAATGCAGTAAAGGGTGTTCCACAGCCAGTAACGCATCAAACGTTTATTCATCAGGTCTGATCGAATAGAAATCGTTGATATGTCTTCCTTCGCTAAGATACCAAGTCATCGCTTCCTGTCGATTATTAGCGGATATCGTAATTGTGGTTAGTCTTCCATCGTCAAAATAACAAAGCTCGTACTCTAACTCGCTTGTATAATGAGGAGTAGCGGCCATAGCTTACCTCCCAAATATTAATCATTTGAAAATAAATAAACCATTCGTTTATAGGTTTCGTTTACATCAAATGAGCAATAAAAATCAAGTTACATCACTGCCATTAATTATTTTTAGTTTAATCATTTGCCGAAATAGCTAGATTAGCAAGTCTGAGTCTCAATTTATCTCAAAGTTTTTACAGCCACTGCTTATTAAGGCTACTTTTATAAGAGCTAGAACGAGCGTTATAAGAACTAGAGCTAGCCTTAAAAGGGTGAGTTAATGGATTTATGGATTTGCTGAATATCGTGAGAGGGTTAAATGAGAAAGTGTCGATGGTTAGTCTTATTAGTCTGTTTTGTATTCGCTGGTTGCGGGACTAAATTTGCCTACAACAATATAAGCTGGTTTGCGGTTAGCTATATTGAAGACTTTGTTTCTCTATCCAACAGTCAAGAATCAGAGCTCGAAGAGCGCCTCGACTTATTACAGCAATGGCATAAAGAAACCCAACTTCCGCTGTATATGTCGCAACTGCAAGCGATTCAAAACCTAGACCGTTCTGATATGAATTCAGCTTTTATCATTGATCAAAGTGAACAAACTAAAAATCATATTCGCTCAATCGTTAACAAGTTTTCTCCTGATATTTACGCATTAAGTATGCAGCTTACCCCTGAGCAAGATAACGAATTCTTAAAGAACTTTAGGGAAAAGCAGCAAGAATATTACGAAGAAAGATTATCATTGAATGATGAAGATTCGAGAGAACGTTATCGAAGTCGAATTGAAGATCGGTTAGAGCGATGGCTCGGGTCGGTATCGAAAGAGCAAAAAACGATTATTTTGACGTGGTCTCAAGAGTGGATAAATACTAACGACAGCTGGCGACAATATCAAAATAATACGTATCAAGACCTAACGACACTTATGCAAAAGAAGACCGATTTACATATTGCACAGCCAATTATTATGAAGCTACTTTTGAACAATGAAGATTATTATCCGCAAGAACTGGAGTCTAAGCTTGATAAGAATATGCAAACATCAGCGAAGTTCTTGGTGGATATCGCCGCAGTGAGCAGTGATAAACAATGGGCTTATTTTATGAGTGAGCTAGAAAGCCTCAAGACGACGTTAGTGTCACTGCAGGAGTAGGGTAGCTATATTAAGGCTAGTGACTGTTTGCTACTAGCCTTCTGACAAAACCTTAACCGAATGCAGAGAGTTAGCCTCTGTTACTCATCAGCAGCTTTGGAATTGAGCCTTTAGCTGTCTTAGATATTTTTTGCATCAATTGAAAGCTCGGCTGTTGAATACCGTGATCACTTTGCAGTTCATCAATCATCAGTAACCATAACCGTGCTGTCATTTCTGAATCGGCTAACGCTCTGTGGAAAGTACCGTCGTTGTCGATATTCTTGAAACGCACAAGGTCGCCTAGCTTATGAGTCGGTGCGTCTTGGATTAGACGACGAGCGATCAACATTGAGCAAGCGAACTTGCCTGTGTAGTCTCGGCCAATAAAGTCTAATTCCGCATCGAGAAAGCGCTTATCAAACGACGCATTGTGAGCAACAAGTTGGCTGCCTTGGATAAAGTCTGCAAACTCATCCATTACTTCACTGCAACTGGCCGCTGTGCTTAACATGCGGTTACTGATCCCGGTATAGCTTTCAATGAATCCACTAACGCGAAATCCCGGGTTCATGAGCTGCTGGAAGGTGTCGACGACTTCGCCGTTAACGAGTTTAACCGCACCGATTTCAATCGCTCGGTCACCCATGTTTGGCGACAAGCCTGTGGTTTCGAAATCGAGAACGATAACGGAGTCTGCGGAGTTTGGAGCCATCGTGTTTCCTAATACTATTTGGTTGTATCGCTTTATATGGGGCGCTTAGTGTTGCTATGGGTCAATCTATTGCGTGTTGTTGTTCTATTGCGTGTTGCTACTGACAGTGAGCTCAGTGTAACCCGTCGAATCGTCATGCTCTCTGTTGAAGGTCAAAGTATCGTAGCGGTGAACAATCAATTCAGCGGTGGTTGCGATAATCGTCCCTTCAAGCAAATGCCCACCAATCACATTGCCATTCTCATCAGCAACGGATATATGCACATGCTGGTGATTTGGGGTTAGTGTTGCCATAAGCGACACAATTTCGAACGGAGCTGTGATTAGCTTGGTATTGTTCGCATTAGCCAGACGAATATTGAGTTCAGAGACACAACCGACACAAGACGCAATAGAGCCCGCCGAGATATTGTGCGCTGTCGCAAGCTTTTGGAGTTCAAGTTTTAGATCTTGGCCTCGGATTAATCTCGTTACGATAGGGGTGATCATTTTATTGCCTCAACTTTATTAGTCTCCTAAAAGGTTAAAACCACCGACTTTAGTCGGTCAGCTTTAGCTATGATACTTTACAACTCTGTACATAGGTGGAGTTGGTCATGGACTATCGTTACGGAAGCCATACGGTTTT